>NZ_JAJCXD010000064.1:0-38046 GCF_021056305.1 Actinokineospora sp. PR83 | reverse complement strand
CGGCCGCCCTCGGCCTCGACGCCGTCGTGGCCCCGCCCCGGCCCGCCGACGCCAGGGCACTCGCGGCGGCAGGCGTGGCACCCGCCGCCGCGGCCGCAGCCCGCCTGGCGACGGCACTGGCCGCCGAGGCCGTCGCCGTCCGCCTCACCGGCGGCCACCCGGGTGCCGGGCCGCAGGAGTTGGCCGGTGGCCGCTTGGGCGCTGGGCCGCAGGACATAGCCGGTGGGCATCCAGGTGTCGGGCCGCAGGCGGTGGCTGGTGGTTTCTCAGGTACCGGACCGCAGGTGGGCGGTGGCCGCCCGGATGCCGGGGCGGAGGCAGTGGCAGGTGGCCGCCTGGCTACCGAGCCGCAGGAGTTTGCCGGTGGCCACTCGGGTGCTGGGCCGCGGGAGGTGGCTGGTGGCCGCCTGGGTGCCGGGGCGCAGGCGGTGGCTGGTGGTTTCTCGGGTGCCGGGGCGCAGGCGGTCGGTGGGCACCCGGGTGCCGGGTCGGGTGAGGTGGCCCGGCTGCTGGCGGCCGTGCACGCCGATGAGCCGGTGGTGCAACTGGTGCCCACCACCACCCGCGCCGCGGTGGACATCGCCGGGGTGGCGATCGCCGAGGGCGAGTCGGTGGTGATCGCGCTGTGCGCGGCCAACCGCGACCCCGACCGGACCGGTGCCCCGCTGCTGCCCGGTGGTCCGCTCGCCGCCCCGCTGGCCTTCGCCGAGGAGCACGCCGGGGCGGTGCTCGGCGCGCTGGCGGGGCCGCTGCGCCAGGTGGGTCCGGCGGTGCGCGCCGGTCGGGCGCCGGTCACCCGCCCGCTGACCCGCCTCCCCGTCGCCCGCTGACACCCGAGCACAGGAAGGAGTGCACCGAATGAGAGTCCTCTTCGTCTGCATGCCGCACCCCACGCACTGGCAGCCCATGGCCCCGCTCGCCTGGGCGCTGCGCGCGGCGGGCCACGAGGTCCGGGTGGCGGGCCAGCCCGAACTGGCCGAGGCGGTCACCGGGTCGGGGCTGACCGCGGTGCCGATCGGCACCGAGCACTGGTACGCCGCCGACCCGCACGCTCCCGGGCTGCTGGGTGAGTTGCTGGTCGCGGGCGGCTCGGAGCACGTGCAGGACTTCGACTGGGCGGGGGAGGACCCGGCCGCCTGGGAGCACGAGTCGCTGCTCGGCCTCGAACACGTGTTGATCTCGGCGCTGTTCGCCGCCATCGGTTCCGACAGCGCGATCGACGACCTGGTGGCCTTCACCCGCTCCTGGCGGCCGGACCTGGTCATCTGGGAGCAGTTCACGCTCGCGGGCGCGGTCGCCGCGACCGCGGCGGGGGTCGCGCACGCCCGGTTCGTCTACGGCCCGGACATCACGCTGCGGGCCCGGCGGGCCTTCCTGGAGCGCACCGCCGAACTCGAACCCGAGCACCGCGAGGACCCCACCGCGGACTGGCTGTCCTCGGTGCTGGCCCGGTTCGGCCGCGACTACGACGAGACCGTGCGCACCGGGCACTTCACCGTCGACGTCACCCCGCCGAGCACCCGCCTCGACCTCGACCGGCCCACCGTGGACCTGCGCTACACCCCCTACAACGGGCCCGCCGTGCTGCCCGGGTGGCTGGCCGAACCGGTGACCAGGCCCCGGGTGTGCCTGACCCTCGGCGTCTCCGACGAGGTGGAGCGCTCCGGCGCGACCCCGGCCGACATCCTGGCCGGGATCGCCGACCTGGACGTGGAGGTGGTGGCGACCCTCGGCGCCGAGCAGCGCGCCCGGCTCGGGAACGTCGGGGCCAACACCCGGATCGTCGACTTCGTGCCGCTGCACGACCTGCTGCCCTCGTGCGCGGCGATCGTGCACCACGGCGGCGTCGGCACCCGGGCCACCGCGGAGGCGCACGGGGTGCCGCAGCTCATCATCGGCTACGGCTGGGACACCAGGACCAAGGCCGCGCGGAACCAGGAACTCGGTGCCGGGCTGTACCTGCCCGACGACCGCGCCGACGTCGCCTCCGTGCGCGCCGCGGTGCTGCGGCTGCTGGAGGACCCGTCGATCCACGCGGGTGCCCGCAAGCTGCGCGACGAGACCGCCGCGCTGCCCACCCCGGCCGCGGTCGTGCCCACCCTGGTCGGGCTCGCCGAGCGGCACCGGGGAGTGGGAGCCTGATGCGCCTCCCCGGCAGCACCACCACCCCCGCGGAGCACGGGCTGGCCGAGCGGTTGGCCGCCTCCGGCCTGGTCCGGGACGGGTCCACAGCGGACGCCCTGCGCTGGTTCGAGGACCTGCGCTCCCGCTCCTACACCGAGGTCGAGCAGGTCGCGCTGGAGGACCTGGTCGGCTGGTCGACGCACCCGGTGACCGGCGACATCGTGCACGACAGCGGGCGCTTCTTCGTCGTCGAGGGCCTGGACGTGCGCATCCCCGGCGGGCCCGTGCCGCACTGGCGCCAGCCGATCATCAACCAGCCCGAGATCGGCGTGCTGGGCATCCTGGCCAAGGAGTTCGACGGCGTGCTGCACCTGCTGATGCAGGCCAAGGTGGAGCCGGGCAACTGCAACGGCCTGCAACTGTCGCCGACCGTCCAGGCCACCCGCAGCAACTACACCGGTGCCCACCGCGGCCGGGGCGTGCCGTACCTGGACTACTTCATGGACACCGCGCCGCACAGCGTGCTCGCCGACGTGCGGCAGTCCGAGCAGGGGTCGTGGTTCCACCAGAAGCGCAACCGCAACATGGTCGTCGAGGTGCGCGGGGACGTCCCGGTGCTCGACGGGTTCCGCTGGTTCACCCTGGGCCAGGTGCACGAGCTGCTGGCCGCCGACGACCTGGTCAACATGGACGCGCGCACCGTGCTGTCCTGCCTGCCGTTCACCGGCCGGGGGGTGCGCCGCTCGATCGCCGCGGGCGACGACTGGTTCCGCGACGCGCTGCTGCGCTCGTGCGTGGCCGAGGAGGGCAGCCGCCACCCCGACGACGAGGTGCTGAGCTGGATCACCCAGGCGCGCAGCGCCACCGACGTGCACACCCGGCGGATCCCGCTGTCCGATGTGGACGGCTGGGTCCGGGTGGACGGGCGCATCCGGCACGAGACCGGCAGGTTCTTCGACGTCATGGGCGTGCGCGTGGTGGCGCGGGGCCGGGAGGTCGACTCCTGGACCCAGCCGATGATCGAGGCCCCCGGCGAGGGGGTGGTGGCCTTCGTGGTCCGGCGCATCGGCGGCGTGCTGCACGCGCTGATGCACGGCAGGGTCGAGCCCGGCTACATCGACGTGGTGGAGCTGGCCCCCACGGTGCAGTGCAAACCGGAGAACTACAGCGTGCTCGACCCGCGCGCCCGACCGCCGTTCCTCGACCTCGTCCTCGCCGCCGCACCGGACCGCATCCGGTTCGACGCCGTCCTCTCTGAGGAGGGCGGGCGGTTCTACCGCACCCGCAACCGCTACTTGGTCGTCGAGGTCGACCCGGCGGAGGAACTCGCCCACCCCGACTTCCGCTGGGTGACCCTCGACCAGCTCGCCGGGTTGCTGCGGCACAGCCACTACCTCAACGTCCAGGCCCGCAGCCTGGTCGCCTGCCTGCACAGCCTCGTCTGCGCCCCGATCCCCGCCCCGGAGGCCCGCACATGACCAGCACACCGGACACGGCGATGGTCCGCGACATGGTCCGCATCCGCAAGGTCGAGGAGGTGCTGGCCGACTACTACCGCGACGAGCAGCAGATGCGCACGCCCACGCACTTCTCCATCGGCCAGGAGGCCACCTCGGTCGGCGTGTGCGCCGCGCTGCGGCGCACCGACCCGGTCTACACCGGGCACCGCTCGCACGCCCCGTACCTGGCCAAGGGTGGGGACCTGCGCGGCCTGGTCGACGAGCTGCACGGCCGCGAAACCGGCTGCGCCAAGGGCCGCGGCGGGTCGATCCACCTGGTCGACCACGCCGTCGGGTTCGCGGGCTCGGCCGCGATCCTCGGCGAGATGATCCCGGTCGCCGCGGGCGCGGCGTGGGCGTTCGCGCTGACCGGCGCCCCCCGGGTCGCGACGACCTTCTTCGGCGACGGGGCCACCGAGGAAGGCGTGTTCGCCGAGACGATGAACTTCGCCGCGGTGCACCGGCTGCCCGCGCTGTTCGTCTGCGAGAACAACACCTACTCGATCTCCTCACCGCTGGCGCAGCGGCAGGCGGCGGGCTTCGGCATCGCCGCCAGGGCCGCCGCGCACGGCGTGCACGCGGTCTCGGTGGACGGCAACGACGTGTTCGCCGTCCGCGCCGCCGCCACCGCCGCGGTCGACCGGGCCAGGGCGGGGGAGGGGCCGGTGCTGCTGGAGCTGCACACCTACCGCTGGCGCGAGCACGTCGGCCCCGGCTGGGACCACGACCACGGCTACCGCACCCGCGAGGAGATCGACTCCTGGATCGAGCGCTGCCCGATCCGCCGCGCCGCCGACGCCCTGCGCCCCGCCCACCCCGACATCGACGACCTGGTCGCCGCCTGGTCGGCCGAGTACACCGCCGAGGCGCACGACGCGGTCCGGCTGGCCAAGGCCGCCCCGTGGCCGGACGTCGCCGACCTGACCCGCGGCGCCTACGGGCCCGCCGCGTGAACCCGACCACCCGAACCCAGAAGGGAGCGCGGATGCGCGAGCTCACCTACGCGCAGGCGATCAGCGAGGCGACCGTGCAGTGCATGGCGGCCGACCCGGCCGTCCTGGTGCTCGGCGAGGGGGTGGACGACCACAAGGGCACCTTCGGCACCACCCGGGACGCCTTCCTGCGGTTCGGCCCCGGCCGGGTGGTCGACGTGCCGAACTCGGAGAACGCCTGCGCCGGGGTCGCCGTCGGCGCCGCGTCCGCCGGGCTGCGGCCGGTGGTCGTGCACACCAGGGCCGACTTCATGTTCCTGGCCCTGGACGCGCTGGTGAACCTCGCCGCCAAGTGGCGCTACATGTACGGCGACCAGGGCGCGGTGCCGGTGGTGACCCGCGGGGTCGTGGGCCGGGGCTGGGGACAGGGCGCCACCCACTCGCAGAGCCCGCACGCCACCTTCGCCCACTACGCGGGCCTGCACGTGGCCGCCCCCGCCTCACCCGCCGACGCCAAGGGCCTGCTGGTCGAAGCGCTGCGGGGCGGTACGCCGACGGTGCTCATCGAGAACCGCAACCTCTACCCGCTCACCGGCGAGGTCCCCGCCGAGGCGCTGCCGGTGCCGTTCGGCGTGGGCAGGATCGCCCGGCGCGGGTCCGACGTGACCGTGGTCGCCGCGTCGCTGATGGTGCACGAGGCCGAGCGGGCCGCCGAGCGGCTGGCCGGGGTGGGGGTCGAGGTGGAGGTGGTGGACGTGCGCAGCCTGCGGCCGCTCGACGACCGGATCATCTGCGAGTCGGTGGCCAAGACGGGGCGGCTGGTGGTGGCTGACACGAGTTGGGCGCGTTACGGGTTCGCCGCGGAGGTGGCCGCTGTGGTCGCGGAGAACGTGCCGGAGGCGTTGCGGGCGCCGGTGCGGCGGGTGACGCCGCCGGACAGCCCGGCGCCGGTGTCGTGGCCGTTGGAGCAGGCTTGGCACCCGGGGGCGGATCGGATCGCGGCTGCTTGTCTGGAGTTGGTGGGGCACCGGCGGGGGGAGTTGCCCGCTTTCGCTGATGTGGCTGCTGGTTTTCAGGGGCCGTACTAGGCGGGCTCCCCGGCGGATTCGGCTGCCGTGGTTTCACAGCGCCGGGATTTTGGGGGCGTGCCCGGGTGGGTGGATCTGCTTGGGCGGGGCCCCTACAGCGATCATGTGCCCAGTGTGACCGAGTGGGGCTGAAGGGATGCCCCACAGCCCGGGCAGGCTTGCACATGATCGCTTCCCCCACCCAAGCACATCCACCCACCCGGGCATGTGGTCACCGGGCCGGCGGTTGCGGGGGTGGCTGGTTTTCGCTGCGCCTCGGTGGGTTGCGGGTGGCTGGTCGCCGGGGTGGCGGTTTCGGGCTAGTCGCCGGCTGCGTGCGGTGGGGTTCGGCGTAGCTGGTCGCCGGGCAGGCGGTTCTCGGGCGGCCTAGCGACGTGCGCGTAGAGGATACGGTACATTGTACTGGGGGCTTTCGGCGGCGAGGAGGCGTTTTGGGTTCGGGTCGGTTCGCGGTGGTCTTCGAGCCGGGTGATCCGGCCGGCTCGGGTGCGGTGTTGTTCTGGGATCCCGAGCGCGACCCGGGGGCCGACTTCGGCGAGTCCGTCGAGGTGGAGGTGGCTGTTCCCGCTGGTGGCGGGGTGGTTGTGCGGGCGGTTCGGGCCCGGCGGTTGCCCTTCGACCGGGCGTTGCCGTTGTTGCTGGCCGCGCGTGAGGACGACCAGGCGCACCCGGCGGCGGCCTTCTACGCCGTGGCGGCGGCCACCGCGTTGCACCTGGCGGCGCGGGGCAGGCTGCTGCCCGGGGTTTCGCCGGGGGGCTTCGCCGCGTGGCGGATGGGGCCGTTCGACGTGGCCGACATCGAGCGGTTGCGGGCGTTGGCGGCGGCGATGCCCGCTGCCGCGCACGCGGTGCCGGTGGAGCCGGCCGCCGCTGTGCCGCTGTTGCCGGAACCGGAAGCGCTGCTGCGGGCCTTCTACGACGCCGTCGCGGACACGTTGCCGCGTACCGCTGGGGCGACTCGGGTCACCGGTGACGACCGGTATGCCTCTGCTGCGCCTGTTGCTGCCGACCTGGACCTGCGGGAGTGGGCGGTGCAGGTCGCCGCCGGGGTGGACACCGGGTTGCGGGTTGCCCTGCGGTTGGTGGTGCCCGGTGACGACTTCGAGCGGGGGCGGTTCCACGCGGTCGTGCGGCTGCGTGACCTGGCCGATCCGACCAGGGTCATCGACGCCGAAGAGCTGTGGGCGGGCGGTGACCACGGGTTCGGTGAGCGGGCGACCTTCGAGGCGATGCTGGCCGTGCGCCGGGCCGCGCGGGTGTGGTCGCCGCTGGAGAGCCTGCTCTCCGATGCCGAGCCGGTGCGGCTCGACCTGCTCGACGAGGACGTGGCCGACCTGCTCGGTGGGGCGGAGGGCCGGTTGGCCGCCGCGGGCGTCGACCTGGAGTGGCCGCCGGGGCTTTCGCGTGACCTCAACGCGCGGGTGTTGGTGCCCTCCTCCGGGGAGTGCCCCGCCGATGTCGCCGCGCACCTGCGTGCCGCGCCGCCGATGCCGTTGTCGTGGCAGTTGACGCTCTCGGGTGAGCCGCTGACCGATGCCGAGATGGACACCGTCGCCAAGTCCCGGCCGGTGGTCGGGCTGCGCGGGCGCTGGGTGCTGGTCGAACCGGAGTTGGCCCGCCGGGCCAGGGAACGGCCCCTGCCCGCGTTGCCCGCCTTCGACGCCCTGGGGGCGGTGCTGATCGGCAGTGCCGTGGTCGAGGGGGACCGGGTCGAGGCGGTGGCCGACGGGTGGCTCGGTGAGCTGGTCGAGCGGATCTCCGACCCCGACGGTGGCCCCGAGGAACTCGGTCAGCCCGAGGCGTTGCAGGCCACCCTGCGCGACTACCAGCGGCGCGGTCTGCGCTGGCTGGACCGGATGACCTCGCTGGGGTTCGGCGGCTGCCTCGCCGACGACATGGGTCTGGGCAAGACCGTCATGCTCATCTCGCTGCACCTGCGGCGCGCGCTGGACCCGGCGACGGCGGGTCCCACGCTGGTGGTGTGCCCGGCTTCGCTGCTGGGCAACTGGGAGCGGGAAGTCGCCCGGTTCGCCCCGGGCACCCCGGTCCGCCGCTTCCACGGCGGCGCCCGTTCGCTCGCGGGCGCCGACCGGGGCTTCGTGCTCACCACCTACGGCACCATGCGCGTCGACGCCGCGACCCTGGCCGCGCACGACTGGGGAATGGTCGTCGCGGACGAGGCCCAGCACGTCAAGAACCGGCTCAGCGGCACGGCCAAGGCGCTGCGGGAGATCCCGGCCAGGGCGCGGGTCGCGCTGACCGGTACCCCGGTGGAGAACAACCTGACCGAGCTGTGGTCCATCCTGGACTGGACGACCCCCGGCCTGCTCGGCCGCGTCGGCGAGTTCCGGAACCGGTGGGCGCGGCCGGTCGAGGTCGAGCGGGACGGCGCGACCGCCCGGCGGTTGGCCCGGTTGGTCCGCCCGCTGCTGCTGCGCCGCCGCAAGTCCGATCCGGGGATCGCCCCCGAGTTGCCGCCCAAGACCGAGACCGACCACCCGGTGTCGCTCACCCCGGAGCAGGCCGCCCTCTACCAGCGGGTGGTCGACGGGGTGATGGGGGAGATCGAGGCCGGTGCCGCCGGGATCGCCCGCCGGGGACTGGTGCTCAAGCTGCTGGTGGGGCTCAAGCAGGTGTGCAACCACCCGGCGCACTACCTCAAGGAGGCCGACGCCTCCGCGTCGCGGTCGGAGAAGCTGCAAGCCCTCGACGAGCTGGTGGAGGCCATCGTCGCCGAGGGTGGGGCGGTGCTGGTGTTCACCCAGTACGTCCAGATGGCGAAGCTGCTCGAACGCCACCTCGCCGACCGGGGGGTGCCGACCCAGCTCCTGCACGGCGGCACCCCGGTGCCCCGGCGCGAGGAGATGGTGGCCGACTTCCAGGACGGCAAGGTGCCGGTGTTCCTGCTGTCGCTCAAGGCGGCGGGCACCGGTCTGAACCTGACCCGCGCGGACCACGTCGTGCACTACGACCGCTGGTGGAACCCGGCGGTCGAGGACCAGGCCACCGACCGGGCGCACCGCATCGGTCAGACCCGGCCGGTGCAGGTGCACCGGCTGATCGCGCAGGGAACGCTGGAGGAGCGCATCGCCACCCTGCTGGAGTCCAAGCAGGAGCTGGCCTCGGCGGTGCTCAGCGGCGGCGAGGCCGCGCTGAGCGAGCTGTCGAACGCCGAACTGCGCCGCCTCGTCGAACTGAGGAGGACCTGACCGTGGGCAGCTACGACGAAGACGAGGACGACTACGACGACGGTCTCGCGGCACTGTTCGCCGACGAGGATGACGACGAGGAGGAGGACGACGCCGAAGAGGTGGTCGACCCGCACCGGCGCGCGGTCTCCTTCCCGGCGTTCCCGCCGCACAAGCGCTACGGGCGCAAGTTCGCCGACACCTGGTGGGGCAACGCCTGGACCGAGGCCATGCAGGACACCGCGCTCGACCTCGACCAGCTCAAGAGCGGTCGCCGGTACGCCTTCGCGGGCCAGGTCGGGCCGATCACGGTCAGCCCCGGCCGGGCGACCGCGCCGGTGCACGACGGCGACCACCACCGCCCGTACACGACCACCGTGCGCTTCACCGAGCTCTCCGACGCGGAGTGGGACCGGTTCCTGGACAAGGTCGCGGCCAAGGCGGGCCACATCGCCGCCCTGCTCGACCGCGAGATGCCCCGCGAACTGGTGGGTGCGGCGTCGGACGCGGGTACCCGGCTGCTGCCCGGCTTCGGTGAACTGGACCCGGACTGCGACTGCCCGGACTGGGACAGCCCGTGCAAGCACGCCGCGGCACTGGTCTACCAGGTCTCCTGGCTGCTCGACCGAGACCCGTTCGTCCTGCTGCTGCTGCGCGGCCGGTCGGAGTCCGAGCTGACCGAGGAACTGCTGCGCCGCAACACCGGCCGGTCCACGTCGGACGCCGACGACGCGGTTGCCGGGGTTCCGGCGGAGCAGGCGTGGGCGGCTGGGGCGGTCGCGCTCCCGGCGGCTCCGGCGCACGTGCACCAGGTGCTCGACCTGGCGCCGCTGCTGGCCGACACCGACCTGGCCGAGGCACCGGTCGACGCCGCCGCGGTGGCCGTGCTGGCCGCCGATGCCGCGGACCGGGCCGCGGCACTGCTGGCGGGCAGGCCCGTCGCCACTGACGACCCGTGGTCGGACGCGATCCGGTTGGCCGCTCGGGGGGACGACGAGTTGCGCGCCCGGGCGGCGGCCGCCGGGCCGCGACCCGCGGAGTTCCACCGCGGGGTGCTGGCGTGGGCCCTCACCGGCGCGGAGGGGCTGACGACCCTGGAGGAGTCCTGGACCCCGGCCAAGGACGTGGTCGCCAGGGCCAGGGTGGAGTTGGCCGACGCCTGGGCGGACGCGGGTCTCGACGGGGAACCGGAGGCCAAGGTGTGGCGCAACCGGTGGACCATCGAGGACCGGGGGTGGCAGTTGCGGCTGTCGTCCGAAGGCCGCTGGCACCCCTACACCAGGGACGGCGCCGCGTGGACGCCCGCCGGGCCGCCCGCGGCCACCCTCACCGCGACCCTCGCCGAGCTGGTCCCCGCCGAGTGACCTGGGTGCCCTCCCGGTTCCACAGCCAGGTGCGCGTGGTGGGTCAGCCGCCCAGCACGCGCACCTGGGAGATCAGGGACAGGCCGCGCAGGGTGCGGTCGCGGTGGGCTGCCGGGTCGGCTGTGCCGAGCACGCAGGCGGCGAACTCCTCCAGCGCCAACCGGAACTGGTCGGCCGCGGGCAGGGTGCGCAGTTCGACGCTGTCCTGCCGTTCCAGGCGCAGGACCGGTTGGTGGGTCTCCGGCGGGGTGAAGGCGCGCTCCAGCACGATCCGGCCCCGGGAGCCCCACAGCTCGTAGAACGACCGGTAGGCGTGCTCGAAGCCGTACACCACCTGCGCGCTGACCCGGCCGTCCGTGAGCAGCGCGGTGCCCGAGAGGTCCACACCGGACACCGAGTGGCGGATCGCGCTCACGGCGGAGAAGTCGCCGAACAGCAGGGCCGCGTGCAGCGGGTAGTAGCCGACGTCCAGCAGGGCTCCGCCGCCGAGGTCGGCCCGGTGGCGGACGTCGTCGGCGGGCAGTGGGGGGACGGCCATGGCCGTGGTGATCACCCGCAGCTCGCCGATCGCCCCGTCGGCCAGCAGGGTGGCCACCTCCGTGTGCTGGGGGTGCGCGGCGAACATCCGGTTCTCCACCACCACCAGGCCCGCCGCGCTCGCGGTGGCGAACACCGCCTCGCCCTCGGCCGCCGAGGTGGCGAGGGGTTTCTCCACCAGCACGTGCTTGCCCGCCCGCAGTGCCGCCTCGGTCCACTGGCGGTGCAGGCCGGTGGGCACCGAGACGTACACCGCGTCGATGTCGTCGCGCCGCAGCAGGGCCTCGTACCCGGTCACGGCCGCGACCCCGAACGCGGCGCCGAACTCCTCGGCGCGGGCGGGGGAGCGGCTGGCGACCGCGGTGAGCCGGTGCGGTGAGCGCAGCAGGGCCGGGATGAAGCGGCGGCGGGCGATCGAGGAGCAGCCGATGACGCCGAACCGGACGTGGTCCACGGTGGTTCCTCCTGCGGGGTGGGCCGGGCGGGTGCGGGCCCGCCCGGCCGGTCGGTCAGGGCACCAGCACGAGCTTGCCGACGATCCCGCCCCCGATGAGGGCGCGGACCGCCTCGTCCGCCCGCTCCAGCGGGTACCTGGCGTGCACGACCGGGTCCAGAACCCCCTCGTCCACCAGGGCGAACAGTTTCGCCAGGTCCTCGCGGAACCGGTCGCCCGGCTTGACGTAGTAGGTCTTCGCCGTCCGGCCCCCGGTGAGCCCCAGCGCGCGGGCGACGGTCCAGCCCAGCACCTTGCGCAGCACCGGCACGTGCGGGCGGAACCACTGCCCCGACCGGAAGCCGTCCACCGAGGAGTCGAAGGACACCAGCGTGCCGCCGCGGGCGAGCAGCCCCCAGCCCACGCTGACGCTCGCCCCGCCGATGTGGTCGAAGACCGCGTCCACCCCGCCGGGGGCCAGTGCCCGCACCGCCGCCCCGACGTCCCCGCGGTAGTCCACCGGTTCGGCGCCCAGCGCGCGCACGGTGTCGTGCCGGGCGGGGGAGGCCGAGCCGATCACCCGGACGCCGTGGTGCACCAGCAGCGTGGTCAGGACCGACCCGACCCCACCGGTGGCGCCCTGGACGAACGCCACCTGGCCGGGGCGCAGCGCGGCCGAGCGGTGCGCCATCTGGTACGCGGTGACCCCGTTGCACACCAGCGCCACCGCCCGCGCCGCGTCCACCCCGCGCGGCACGGCCGCCAGGATCGAGGCGCGGACCTCGACGTACTCCTGCCAGGCACCCGACCGCGGCATCGCCGCCACCCGGTCGCCCGGTGCCCAGCCCTCGACCCCCGGGCCGACCTCGACCACCTCGCCGACCAGGTCGTACCCGGGCACCGCGGGCAGCTTGGGCGGGAACGGGTGCAGCCCGCGCAGTAACTGCACCTCCGCGTAGGAGATCCCGGCCGCCTCGACCCGGACCACGACCCGGCCGCGCCGCGCCACCGGCCGGGGGGCCCGGTCCACCGACAGCGACGCCGTGTCGCCGTCGAAGGCGCTCAGCACGACCCGCCTGCCCAGGCCGACGGTGTCCGCCCGGCCACCGGTCGGGTGCACGGCCACGTCAGGCCACCGCCGCGACGGCGCCGATGGCGCTGAGCATCGGCAGGTGGTTCATCACGTCCCAGTGCTCGACCACCCGGCCGTCGACGAAGCGCAGCTCCTCGACGATGTGCCAGGTGACCGGGCGCCCGGTCGCCGCGATGCCGCCGTAGTCGCCGGTGTGCGTGCCGGTGATGGTGATGCGCAGCGCCACCCGGTCGCCCTCGGCGAGGATGCTGCGGACGTCGAGGCGCAGGTCCGGGAAGGCGGCGAGCCCGCCCTCCATCCTGCTGATCATCTCGTCGGTGTCGACCGGCTCGTCCTCGGAGTAGTGCACCACGTCCGGTGCCCAGTGCTCGATGATCCCCCCGAGCTCCCATCGGTTCCACGCCGCCACCATCGCCAGGCAGCGCTCCTTGTTCTCCGCCAGCGTCTGCTCGTCGGTCTCCTGCACTGTCCGCATCGCCACTCCTGTCGGTCACCGGTCGGCCTGCCCAGCATCCCGACCCCGCCTCGACGACACCTCGAGGGCCGGTCGCGATGCTCGTCGCGGGGTCGCCACCGGGGTGGCCGCGCGAGAGGGGTGCACGGATGGTGTTTCTGGTGACCGGCGCGAGCGGGCACGTCGGCAGGCACGTGGTGACCGGGCTGCGGGAGGCGGGGGTGCCGGTGCGGGCGACCAGCCGCGTCCCCGGCGACCTGGACCTCCCCGCCGGGGTGGAGGCCGCCTACGGTGACCTGGCGGACCCGGACACCCTCACCGACGCCCTGCGCGGGGTGGAGTGCGCGTACCTGTTCCCGGTGCCGAGCACGGCCGCCACCGTGGCGGCCATGGCCGCGGCGGCGGGGGTGCGCCGGATCGTGGTGCTCTCGTCGAGCTCGGTCGGCGAGAGCGACTCGCACAGCGGCGCGCACCACCGGGCGGTGGAGCGGGCGGTCGAGGCCGCCGTCCCCGAGTGGACCTTCGTCCGGCCGGACGAGTTCGCCACGAACCTGCTGTGGAAGTGGGGGCACTCGATCCGCACCCGGGACCTGGTGCGCGCCCCCTACGCCGCGGCCCGCCGGACGCTGCTGCACGAGGCCGACGTGGCCGCGGTCGTGGTGGCCGCGCTGCTGGAGGACCTGCACGTCGGGCAGGCGCCGGAGCTGACCGGCCCGGAGGCGCTCGACCAGGTCGAGCAGGTCGCGGTGCTCTCCGCGGCGCTCGGCCGGGAGATCGCGTTCGAGGAGGTGTCGCCCGAGGTGGCGCGCGCGGAGATGCTGGCGGCGATGCCCGCCCCGGTGGTGGACATGGTGCTGGAGTACCTGGCCGCGTCGGTGGACGTGCCGCCGTCGGTGCTGCCGACGGTGGAGAAGATCACCGGCAGGCCGGGTCGGTCGCTGCTGGAGTGGGCCCGCGACCACGCGGCCGACTTCACCGCCTGAGCGGGTGGGGTGCCGGGCGGCCCGCCCGGCACCCCACCGCCGTCACACCAGCTCGGCGAGGAACGGCCCGGTCGCGGTGTCCGCGCGCTGGGCCAGGTCCCTCGGCGTGCCCTCGAACACCACCGAGCCGCCCTCGCGGCCCGCGCCGGGGCCCAGCTCGATCACCCAGTCCGCGTTCTTCACCACGTCCAGGTTGTGCTCGATGACGACCACCGTGTTCTGCTGGGCCACCAGCCGGTCCATGATCCCCACCAGCCGGTCGATGTCGGACATGTGCAGCCCGCTGGTGGGCTCGTCCATGATGTAGACGCTGCCCTTCTTGTGCAGCTCGCAGGCCAGCTTGAGCCGCTGGCACTCGCCGCCGGACAGGGTGCTCAGCGGCTGCCCCAGGCTGATGTAGTCCAGGCCCACCTCCACCAGCGAGCGCAGGATGCCGACGAACTTGTCCTCGGCGAAGAACTCGACCGCCTCGGCCGTGGTCAGCTCCAGCACGTCGCTGATGGACTTGCCGCGCACGGTGTGCGCGAGCACGTCGCGGTTGAACCGCTTGCCGTCGCAGTCCTCGCAGGTGGTGCGGATCGGGTCGAGGAAGGCCAGGTCGGTCTGGGTGAAGCCGAGGCCCTGGCAGGTGGGGCAGGCGCCCTTGGAGTTGAAGCTGAACAGCGACGCGGGCGCCTTGGTGGTCTTGGCGAACAGCTTGCGCAGGTCGTCCATGATGCCGACGTAGGTGGCCGGGGTGGAGCGGCTGCTGGCGCCGACCGCGGCCTGGTCGATCACGATGGAGTCCGGGTACTGCTCGCGGAACGCGCCGAACACCAGCGAGCTCTTGCCCGCGCCCGCGACCCCGGTCACCGCGGTCAGGACACCGGTGGGGATGTCGACGGTGACCTTCCTGAGGTTGTTCACCGCGGCGTCGGTGACCCGCAGCGCCCCGGTGGCCCGCCGGTACTCCGACTTGCCCTTCTCCTGCCGGGACAGGAACCGCCCGGTCAGCGTGTCCGCGCCGCGCAGCCCGTCCAGCGAGCCCTGGTAGACGATCTCGCCGCCGCGGGTCCCGGCGTGCGGGCCGATGTCCACCACGTGGTCGGCCACCGCGATGACGTCCGGGTCGTGCTCCACCACCAGCACCGTGTTGCCCTTGTCGCGCAGCTCGCGCAGCAGTTCGTTGAGCCTGCGGACGTCCCTGGCGTGCAGGCCCACGCTGGGCTCGTCGAGCACGTACATCATCTCGATCAGGCTGCTGCTCAGGTGCCGCACGGTCTTCACCCGCTGCGACTCGCCGCCGGAGAGGGTGTTGGTCTCCCGGTCCAGGCTCAGGTACCCGAGGCCGATGGTGACCAGGTGCCCGATCCGGGTGGCCAGGCCGGACACGACCGGCGCCGCGGCGGGCAGGTCGATCGACTCGACCACCCGCAGCAGGTCGCTGAGCTCCATCGCCGACATGGCGGCGATGTTGTGCCCGGCCACCTCCGACGACAGCGCGCGCTGGTTGAGCCTGCTGCCGCCGCACAGCGAGCACACCGCGTGGGTCACGAACCGCAGCACCATCTCGCGGTTCTTGTCCGCCATGGTGTTGACGTCCTTCTTGATGAACAGGCGGGTGAACCGGTCCACCAGGCCCTCGTACTCCGAGGAGCCGCTGCCGCCGGGCCCGGACCAGGCCACCTTGCCGCCGGTGCCGGTGAGCAACTGCTGCATCTCGGCGTCGGTGTAGTCGGCGAGCCGCTTGTCCATGTCGAAGTAGCCGGAACCCTCGTAGAGCTTCCAGTACCAGGTGCCGGTGGCGAACGGCGGGAACAGGATCGCGCCGTCGTTGAGCGACAGCGTCGGGTCCAGGAACCGGTCGAGGTCGAGTTCGGCGGTGCGGCCGATGCCGTCGCAGCGCTCGCACATGCCCGCGGGGTCGTTGAAGGAGAACACGTTCGCGCCGCCGACCTGCGGGGTGCCGAACCGGGAGAACAGCAGGCGCAGCAGCGGCGCGGTGTCGGAGATGGTCCCCAGGGTGGAGCGGGAACCGCCGCCGAGCCGCTTCTGGTCGATCACCACCGCGGTCGACAGGTTCGAGATCGAGTCGACCGTGGGCTCGCCGTACTTCGGCAGCATCGTGCGCACGAAGGCGGAGAACGTCTCGTTGAGCTGGCGCTGCGACTCGGCCGCGATCGTGTCGAACACCAGCGACGACTTGCCGGAACCGGAGACCCCGGTGAAGACGGTGATCTGCCCGCGCGGGATCTCCAGCGACACCCCCTTGAGGTTGTTCTCGCGCGCCCGGACGATCTTGATCGAATTCTGCTGCATGGACCCCGTCTTTCGGCCGGTAGTTGATGTCGCGCTGGACATACATCGTATCGTACAGAGTACGGCTGTAGGCTGGTGCCCACTATGGCCAAAGACCGAGGCGCGAAAGACCGGGGCACCGCCCGGGGCACTGCCGACCCCGCCCGCAGCCTGGCGCTGCTGTGGCGCACCAGGGAACCGTCCGCCCGCGAGGGGCGCACGGAGCTCAGCGTCGCCCGGATCGCGACTGCGGCCATCGAGATCGCCGACACCGAGGGCATCGCGGCGCTGACCATGCGCCGGGTCAGCGAGGTGCTCGGGGTCGGGACCATGTCCCCGTACACCTACGTGCCCGGCAAGTCCGAGCTGATCGACCTGATGATCGACACCGTCTACGGGGAGCTGCCCGCCGAGGCGCCGGACGAGGGCGACTGGCGGGTCCGGCTGGAACGGGTGGCCATGGACAACTGGGACCTCTACCGGGCGCACCCGTGGCTGGCGGCGGTCGAGTCGAGCAGGCCGGTGCTGGGGCCCAACCTGCTGGCCAAGTACGAGCGCGAACTCGGCGCCCTGGTCGACAGCGGCCTCGGCGACGTCGACCTGGACTCGGTGCTGACCCTGGTGCTCGGCCACGTGCGCGCCAGCGCGCGTGCCGCCGCCGACATCGCCGCGCTGGAGTCCGAGACCGGCATGACCGACCAGCAGTGGTGGCAGGCGCACAGCCCGTGGCTGGCCAACTTCGCCACCGCCGGGGCGACGCCCAACGCCGACCGGGTCGGCGCCGCGGCGGGCGAGGCGCACGGCGCCGCGTACGACCCGGAGCACGCCCTGCGGTTCGGGCTGCGCAGGCTGCTGGACGGGATCTCGGTCATGGTGGAGCAGCAGCGGGCCGGGGTGCTCAGCGACGAGCGAGCGGTGTCCGGCGGCTGACCCGCGATGGGCTCGTCCAGGTGCCGACCGGCACCGCGCCGCGCCGCAGCGGTGGACCCGGTTCCCGCCGACGCCGAGAGTGAGGACTGACATGGGTGACGACGCTTTCGGTCGGGTGGCGATCCTCGGGGCGGGTGTGATGGGCACCGGCATCGCCACCCTCGCCGTGGGCTCCGGCCTGCCGGTCGTGCTGGTCGACCTCGACGAGGAGCGGCTGGAGCGGGCCAGGGCGGGCATCACCGCGCAGACCCGGTTGGGCAGGCTCATGGGATCGTTCGACCGGCAGGTCGCCGACGGGGAACTGGAGACCACCACCGACCCCGGCCGGGTGGCCGGTGCCGCCGCGCTCATCGAGTCGGTCACCGAGCGGCTGGAGGCCAAGGTGCGGGCGCTGACCGCGTCGACCGCCGTGGTCGCCCCGGGCACGGTCGTGGTGTCCAACACCTCGGCCATCCCGATCGACGAACTGGCCGGGTACACCGCGCGCCCCGAGGACGTCGTGGGCATCCACTTCATGAACCCGCCGTACCTGATCCGCACGGTCGAGCTGATCCGCGGCCCGCGCTCCGGCGACGCCGCGATCGCCTCGGCCGAGCGGCTGCTGGCTGCGCTGGGGCAGACCCCGGTGCACGTGGGTGACGGCCCGGGGTTCGTGATCAACCGCGTGTTGCAGCGCTCCATCAACGAGGCCGCCCGCATCGTGCAGGACGGCGTGGCCACCCCGGAGGCCGTCGACGCGGCGTTCACCGGCTGCCTCGGGCACCGCACCGGCCCGCTGGCCACGGCCGACCTGATCGGCCTGGACAACGTGGTCGACTCGCTGCACGTGCTGCTGGAGCGCACCGGCGACGAGGGCTACCGGCCGTGCGACCTGCTGGTCGGCAAGGTCGCCGCGGGCGACTTCGGCCGGAAGACGGGCCGCGGGTTCTTCGAGTACCGGACGACGTCGTGAGCGCGGCAGAACCGCCGGTGGAGACCGTCAAGTGCCTGGTGTGGGACCTGGACAACACCCTGTGGGAGGGGGTGCTGCTCGAAGACGGCGAGGTGCGCCTGCGCGAGGAGGTCCGCAGGGTGGTCGTCGAACTGGACAAGCGCGGGATCATCCAATCGATCGCCAGCCGCAACGACCACGACCACGCGTGGGGGTGGGTCGAACGGCTGGGGGTGGCCGAGTACATCGTGCTGCCGCAGATCGGCTGGGGCGCCAAGTCCGCCGCGGTGAAGGCGATCGCCGACCGGCTGCGGTTCGCCCACAACACCGTCGCCTTCATCGACGACACCGAGCTGGAACGGGCCGAGGTGGCCCACCACCTCCCCGAGGTGCGGGTCTACTCCCACGACGTGGCGGACAGGTTGCCGGAGCTGCCCGAGTTCACCCCCGCCGTGGTCACCGAGGACTCCGCCCAGCGGCGCCGCATGTACCAGGCGGCGTTCGTCCGCGAGGCCGCCCGCACCGAGTTCCCCGGGCCCGACGAGGAGTTCCTGCGCTCCGCCGCGCTGGAGATGACCATCCGCCGCGCCACCGAGCCCGACCTGGCCCGCGTGGCGGAGTTGACGCTGCGCACCAGCCAGATGAACGCCACCGGCGTGCACTACTCCGACGACACCCTGCGCGGCCTGCTGCGCGACCCCCACCACGAGGTGCTCGTGGTCGCCATGACCGACCGGTTCGGCCCGCACGGCGCGGTCGGCCTGGTCCTGCTGGAGAAGCTGCCCGCGGTGTGGCACCTGAAGCTGCTGGCGACCTCGTGCCGGGTGGTCGCCTTCGGCGCGGGCACGGTCCTGCTGAACTGGCTGACCGACCAGGCCGCCGCGGCCGGTGTCGACCTGGTCGCCGACTTCCGCCGCACCGACCGCAACCGGATGATGGAAATCGCCTACCGCTTCGCCGGTTTCAGCGGGCACGACGTCGACGGCACCGTCGACATCGCCCCCGCCGAAACCGAAGGCATCGAGCGGCTGGGCCTGCGCACCGAGCGCAAACCCCCACCGACCACGATGACCGTGCACGCGGTCGACCTGACCGGCCACCACCCGGACCTCGCGGTCTGGGACACCTGAGTCCCCGACCCAAGCCACCCCACCTGGCGCGACAACAACCAGCCACCCCGAACCCACCGCGCGCAGCCGCCGACCACCTCACCAACCGCCGCCTGGCGGTCAGCCACGCCGAACCCCATGGCGCGCAGCCGCCGACCACCCCGAAAACCGCCTGCCCGGCTACGCAGACGCTCGGGTGGGTGGATTTGCTTGGGTGGGGGTGCCGATCATGTGCAAGCCTGCTTGGGCTGTGGGGCATCTTTTCGCCCCACTCGGTCACACTGGGCACATGATCGGCGTAGGGGCCCCGCCCAAGCGGATCCACCCACCCGGGCACCAGCGATAAACGACCGGGCCCTTGAACACAGCCACGGCCAAGCAGCCCAGGCACCCCCACCAAACCCAGGTCTACCCCCGAGCCACAGTGACGTCGATGTCGCCCCGAGTGGCCGCCGAGTACGGGCACACCTGGTGCGCCTGCGTCACCAGTTCGTCCGCCACATCAGCAGGCACCCCGGGCAAGTACGCGGTCAGCGACACCGACAGCCGCATACCGGTGTCGGATTCGAGCAGCGCCACCTCAGCCGTGACCGACGACCCCGAGGGCCGCAGCCCCTGCTGCCGGGCGATCCAGAGCAGGGCGGAGTGGAAGCAGGCGGAGTACCCGGCGGCGAAGAGCTGCTCGGGGTTGGTCGCGGCGCCGCCCGCCCCGCCGAGTCCGGTGGGGGCGGCGAGCTTGACGTCGAGGAGGCCGTCGGCCGAGCGGGCGGTGCCCTCGCGGCCGTCGCCGGTCGCGGTGGCCGTGGTGGTGTAGAGCTGGTGCACGGGGGTGACCTTCCGGTGGAACCCGCCGCGCACCGTGCCGATGTTCCGGTGCGCGGCGGGGGTCTGGTGGGGCAGGGGTGTCAGAGCAGGCACTCCGCGGCGGCGTTGAGGGCGGCGACGACGCCGTCCTCGAAGGTGCCGCTGAAGTCGTCCGGGTCGATGTCCAGGGTGATCGAGGCGATCAGCCTGCGGGTGCCGTCCAGGCTGGCCCCGACGAAGGTGGCGTAGCCGGGGATGCCGCCGCCGTGGCCCCACAGGCTCAGGCCGCAGTCGGTCTCCAGCGGCATGAAGCCCAGGCCGTACCCGTTGGACATCGGCAGCGGCACCCACTCCGGCGGGACCGTGGTCTTCATCTCGGCGAACTCCGCGGGCGCCAGCAGCCGCCCGCCCATCAGCGCGACCAGGAACGCGTCGAGGTCGGCGGTGGTGGACAGCATCTCGCCCGCGGAGCACGCCTCGGAGGGGTTCATCTCGGTCACGTCGACCGATTCGCCGCCGATCTGCATGTAGCCGCGCGCGTGCGCCCCGGGGATGGTCGGGTCGTCACCGGGCAGCAGGGTGTCGTCGAGCCCCAGCGGTCGCAGGACGCGGGTTTTGATCTCCTGGGCGTAGGTGTTGCCGGTGATGGCCTTGATGATCAGGCCCAGGGCGATGTAGTTGGTGTTGGAGTACTCGAAGGTGCTGCCCGGCTCGAAGTTCAGCGGTCGGGCCGCGGCGACGGCCACCAGGTCGGCGGCGTCGTAGTGGTTGTAGCGGTCGCGCTGGAAGCGGACGCCGGGGCGCTGGAACGAGTCCGCGTGGTTGAACAGCCCGCTGGTGTGCTGGAGCAGGTTGCGGATGGTGACCGCGCCGCCATGCTCGGGCAGCAGGTCCGGGGCGATGGAGGCGACCGTGGCGTCCAGGTCCACCTTGCCCTCGGCCTTGAGCTGGAGCAGCACCACCGAGACGAACATCTTGGTGATGCAGGCGATCCGGAACCGGCCGTTGGCGGGCACCGGGTCGGCTGCGCCGAACTCGCGCAGCCCGGCCCGGGTGACGAAGCCGCTGTCGCCGACCGAGACGCGGAACTGCGCGCCCGCGGCGCCGAGCGGGATGAGGGCGTTGACCGCGGCCTGCAGGGCGATCCGCCTCGGGTGCGCGGCGTCGTGGACCGGTGACGCGGTTTCGGTGGTGGACATGGGTTCTCCTGTCTGGGGGGCTGGTGCCGGACTGGTCAGCGGACCGACAGGGCGTGGCCGAACACGCCCAGCGGGTCCCAGGTCTTCGCCGCGGCGTGGAGGCGGGGGAGGTTGTCCTTGAAGTACAGGTGCTGCCACGGCACGCCCGAGGTGTTCCACCGCGGGTCGGCGAGGTCGGGGTCGGGGAAGTTGATGTGGCAGCCGTCGTCGCGGGCCCCGGGCGCCGGGACGCCGCCGGTGCCCGCGTAGACGGCGTGGTAGAGCCCTCGCACCCAGGCCAGCGCGGCAGCGTCGTCGGCTTCGGCGTCCCAGGTCGCCAGGTACAGCGCGCGCAGCACCGAGTCGCGCTGGGCGACCGCGGTGGCGTCGGGGGCCACCGCGTTGACCGCGCACCCGGTGGACTGCAACGACACCGACGCGCCGCGGTGGGGGTGGTCGTCGTCGGCGAGCCGGTCGTACAGGGTGTCGGCCTGCTCGTCGGTGTAGGCCGCGCGCAGGTACGCCGATTTGATCTTGTGCCGGCCGGGGGCGCCGTCCTGGGCGCCCGCCAGGGTGCGCACCGCGGCGGGCCAGGGTTCGGCGGTGACCGGGGTGTCGATCGACGGCGCGTCGACGCCCCCGGTCATGTCCGCCAGCGCGCCCGCCAGCAGTTCCGCCGCGCCCGGGCCGTCCCCGTCGAGGGTGAGGAACAGGATCGCGGACAGCCCGGGGTCGTCCTGCGGCTGCTTGGCGAACAGGACCAGCCCGCCGAACAGGCCCGCGTACGGCGAACCCGGCGCGCTGTTGCGCTCGTGCCACCGCCCGTGCGCGCCGACCAGGGCGCGGAACGCCTCCCGCGTCATGCCCTCGCGCGGGAACAGCCTGCTGGTGGACAGCACGGTGCCGGGGGGCGCGGGCAACGCGGTCTCCGGCGCGGAGCCGTCCGCGCCGGGGGAGCGCAGCCAGTAGCGGGTGATGATCCCCAGGTTCCCGCCGCCGATCCCGGTCAGCGCCCACCACAGCTCGTGGGCGGGGTCGGCCGGGTCGCGGGTGGCGACGACCGCCGCGGCCCGGCCCCCGGCGTCGACGGTCACCACCTCCACCGCGTGCACGTGGTCGACGGCCGTGCCCAGGGCGCGCGAGAGCGGCCCGTACCCGCCGCCCGCGAGGTGGCCGCCGACCGCGACGGTCGCGCTCGCCCCGCCGGGGAGCGTGGTGCCCCACCGCCGGTGCAGCTCCGCGTACAGGTCGAGCAGCCGCACCCCGGGGCCGACCGCGACCGCGCCGCGCCCGGCGTCCCACTCGACGGTGTCCAGCGCGGCCAGGTCCACGACCACCCGCTGGCGCGGGTCGGAGACGAAGTCCTCGTAGCAGTGCCCGCCGCTGCGCGCGGTCACCCCCACGCCGCGGTCGACCGCGTCCTGCACCGCGGCCACCACCTCGGCGGTGTCGGCCGCGGCCACGAACTCGTCCGGGGCCGGGGTGAACCGGGTGTTGTCGCCCCGCCCGGCCAGCTCGGCGTAGCGCGGGTCGTCCGGTGTGACGCGGTTCCGCTGCACCATGTCCCGGGGTCCACCCTTCCCTGTCGTGCGGATCGGTGGGACCAGGTTCTCCGCGCCCCCTCGTGCCCCGGTCGAGATCCGGTGCACCGCGGGCTTCCACCGCTCCTCCAGAGCGGGTCGAGCCCCCGCCGCCAGGGTTGCGCAGACACCCCCACGTGACAGGAGCAACGCTGTGGACACAGTGGACACCGCGGAGTACAAGACGACCGTGGCCCGCGCCTTCGACAGCGCCTCGGCGACCTACGACCGGATGGGGGTGGAGTTCTTCACCCCCATGGGCGCCCGCCTGGTCGAGCGCACCGGCCCCCGCCCCGGCGACCGGGTGCTGGACGTGGGCTGCGGCCTCGGCGCGTGCCTGTTCCCGGCCGCGGCGGCGGTGGGCCCGTCGGGCAGCGTGCTCGGCGTCGACATCGCCGAGGGCATGGTCGAGCAGGCGGCGCTGGCCGCCGCCGAGCGCGGGGTGCCCGGGATCAGCACCCGGGTGATGGACGGCGAGCACCCCGACCTGCCCGCCCGCTCGTTCGACGTGGTGACCGGCAGCTACAGCGTGATCTTCTTCCCGGACGCGCCCGCCGCCCTGCCGCGCTACGCCGCGCTGCTGGCCGACGGCGGCAGGCTCGGCTTCACCAGCCCGGTGTTCACCGACGACACGTTCCCCTTCCTGCCACCGGTGTTCACCGAGCTGATCCCGCGCTCGCTGCTGCGCTCGCTGCCGCCGCAGTGGCAGCCGGAGGCGCTGAGCAGGCGGTTCAACAGTTGGCTCGCCGACCCGGGCGCGCTGGCCGACACCGTCCGCCGGTCCGGGTTCACCGGGGTCGAGGTGACCGACGAGCCGGTGGACATGGTCGCCGAGTCGGGCACCGCCTGGGTCGACTGGTCGCACACCCAGGGCATGCGGCTGCTGTGGGAGCACCTGCCGCCCGCGGAGAACGCCGCGCTGCGGCGGACCCTGACCACCGCCCTGGACGCCATGCGCGTGGACGGCGGACCGCTCACCATCCCGGTCCCGGTCCGCTACGTGACCGCCACCGTCGACCCCCGGCGGCCCGCAGGCTGATCCGCCCGCTGCTCCGGGGTCCCGATCCGGGGGCCTGCTCGCGCCGACGGGAGACGGCGCGAGCAGGCCCCCGCCCGTTTTCCCGCCCTCAGTCCAGGGTGAAGGTGCGGCCCAGGTCCAGTTCCCACGCCCGGCGCAGCGCCCAGGCGTACACCGCCCGCTCCCAGCCGCCCGCCCGGCCGGAGCCGCCGAGCACCACCGCGTGCGCGTCCGGGCGCGGGACGGCCCCACCGGTCAGCACCGCGTCCAGCGCCAGGTCCCAGGGCATGGGCGTGCGCGGCCCCATCGGCTTCTCACCCAGCACCAGCGCCCCCGCCCGCGCGGTCGCGGTGCCCGCGGGCCCGGTGGCGACCAGCACGTCCGCCAGCCGGTCGACCTCCTCGGCCCGGCGGTGGCGCACCGGCAGCCGCGTGTGGCGGCCGCAGGCCGCGGCGAAGTCCGGCCCGCCGTCCACCACGATCTCCGCCAGCGACGGCAGGGCCCTGGTCAGGGTGCGCACCAGCGCCTGCGCCGACGGGCCCGTTCCGCGCACGCCCAGCACCCCGGCCCCCGCGGGCGCCAGGTAGCGGGCGACGAGTCCGGCGGGCAGCGCCGTGCGCCACACGGCGAGGGCGTCGGCGGCGAGGATGGCCAGCAGCGCGCCGTCGTCCGGGGCGACCAGCGCCACGCCCGCCCGGGGGTGGTCGGTGTCCAGCCGGACCGGCCAGTCCGCGCCACCGACCGGGTCCGCCGGTCCGATCAGCGCTTCCTGGACGAGGTGCAGCCCGTGCTCGATGAACTCGGGATCCGCGGTCACCTGGTCGAGGTCGAGCCTGCTGAGCAGGAGGGGCACCGTGTTCCCCCAAACCGGAGGTGAGTCTCGGACAAGGCGAGGCTGTTATGTGTAAATGGTACCGGTTGCGGTGCCACACGGACAAAGCCTGACCGGAACGGAGGACGATTCACCTCCTTGGGGTAGCGGCTCGCCTCGGGACGCGTGAACCCCCGCACCCGTTGCCCCACTGGCGAAGCGCTGCGCGCAGGTGGCAATCCGGTCCACCGCGGTTCGAGGGCGCTGCGAGACCGGGTGCGCACGATGGGGGCGCAGGCACCGCACTCCGCGGGCCGCCGCGGGGGAGGAGAGCCGATGACCGCCGCCACCACCGGGGGAACCGCCGGGACCGAGGTGGGAGCCCTGGCGCCCACGGGGTTCCTGGACTTCGACACCGCGCCCGTGCGCGAGTTCGTCGCCCGGTCGGTCCGCGCGGGGGGCACCCCGCAGCAGCGCGCCGTCGACCTGTACTACGCGGTGCGCGACGGCGTGCGCTACGAGGTGTACGGCGCCGACCTGTCCGCGACCGGGCTGCGCGCCAGCACGGTCGCGCGGGTGCGCTCGGGCATGTGCATCCACAAGTCGGTGCTGTTCGCCGCCGGGCTGCGCTCGATGGGCGTGCCCGCCCGGCTGGTGTTCGCCGACGTGCGCAACCACCTGTCCTCGGCCAGGCTGCGCGAGCTGATGGGCGGGGACGTGTTCCGCCACCACTGCTACACCTCGGTCCGGCTCAGCGGCCGGTGGGTCAAGGCCACCCCGGTGTTCAACCGCAGCCTGTGCAGGCTGTTCCGGATCGCCGAGCTGGACTTCGACGGCACCGGGGACAGCCTGCACCACCCCTTCGACCTCGACGGGCGCAGGCACATGGAGTTCCTGCGGGTGCACGGGGAGTTCGACGACGTGCCGCACCGGCAGGTGCTCGCCGACCTGCGCGCCGGGCACGCGGGCCTGCTCGACGCCGAGGACCGCGTCGTCGCCGGGTCGCTGCCTGCGGAAGCCCGGGAGCGCCCGTGACCGGGAACCCGGCGCTGTCGCTGCGCGCCGCGGTGGCCGACCTGCGCCGCCGCGACCCCGGCGCGCACCACCGCGGACCCCGGCTGCCCGGCCGGGACGCGGTGGCCGCCGACTACGCCGAGCGGTTCGCGGGGGTCCCGGCGACCTCGCGCGCGGTCGCCGAACCGGTCGTGGAGTACCCGGACGACGTGGCCCCGGTCCTGCTGGGCCTCTACGGCGACGCCGACCGGGTCCGCGGCTGGCTGCCGGGCCACCCGCGCCGGGTCACCCCGGCATCGGTCCGGGAGCTGCTCGCGGCGGCCACCCCGCCCGCGACCGCCCGCCGCCGGGCCCGCGCGCTGCCGGTGGACCTGGGGGCGCTGCCGGTGCCCCGGATCACCGACCGCGACGCCGGGCCGTACCTGACGATGGGCGTGGTGCACGCGCGCGACGACCGCGGTTCGGCGCTGTCGGTGCACCGGATGCTCGTGCTGGGCCCGGACCGGCTGGCGGTGTGGGTCGTGCCCGGTCGCGGTCTGGGGGCGCTGCTCGACCGGGCGGGCGGGGGGCCGCTGCCGGTGTCGGTGAACGTCGGGGTCGCGCCCGCGGTGATGGTCGCCGCCGCGGTGAACGGCCGCTTCCTGCCCGCCGGGGTGTCCAAACTGGACCTCGCGGGCGCGCTCGCCGGTGCGCCGCTGGCCGTCGCGGCGGGCACCACCCAGCCGGTCCCGGTGCTCGCCGACTCCGAGATCGTGCTGGAGGGGGTGCTCGGCCCGGAGACCGCCGACGAGACCCTGGGCGGGGCGGTCGCGGGGTCGATGCCGGAGGTCTTCGGCTACCACGGCCGCGGTGTCCGCGACCTGCCGGTGCTCGTGGTCACCGGGATGAGCGCGCGACCGGGCGCCCGGTTCCAGGCGGTGGTCGGCCCGGGCCGTGAGCAGTCGGTCGTGCTCGGCCTCGGCGGTGCGCTCTCGGTCGCCCTCGACGGGGCGGGGCCGGGCTGGTCTGCGGTGCACGACCTGCACTTCCCGGCCTCCGGCGGGGGGATGGCGCTGCTCGTGGTCGCCCTGGCCAAGTCCGGCCCCGCCGACGACGCGGCCCCCGCGCTGCTGGCGCCCCGGCTGTTCGCCGCGCACCCGTTCGTGCGGCTGGTCGTGTTCACCGACACCGACGTGGACATCACCTGCGCCGAGGACGTGTGGTGGGCGGTGGCCACCAGGACCAACCTCGGGGCGGACTGCGTGACCTCCACCGGGTGGCGCCCGGTGCCCATGGTGCCCGCGGAGGACCCGCTGTGGCAGGCCGCGCGCCCCGGCACCGGGCGGTCCCACGTGGACGCCACGGTGCCGTTCGCGGCGCGCGACCTGGCCGCCAGGGCGCTGGGGTGAGCCGGATCGTCGTGGGGGTCACCGGTGCCACCGGGACCGTGCTGGCCGTCCGCGTGCTGCGCGGCCTGCGCGCCGCGGGCGTCACCACCCACCTGGTCCTCAGCCGCTGGGCGCGCGCCACCCTGGCGCTGGAGACCGACCTGGCGGTGGCCGACCTGACCGCCCTGGCCGACCACGTCCACGCCGAGGGCGACCTGGCCGCGCCGATCGCCAGCGGCTCCTTCCGCACCGACGGCATGGTCATCGTGCCGTGCAGCATGAAGACCCTGGCCGCGGTCCGCGCGGGCTACGGCGAGGGGCTGATCCCGCGCGCCGCGGACGTGACGCTCAAGGAGGGGCGCAGGCTGGTCCTGGTCACCAGGGAGGTGCCGCTGTCGGTGATCCACCTGGAGAACATGCTGGCGCTGGCGCGGATGGGTGCGGTCATCGCCCCGCCGTCCCCGGCGTTCTACACCCGCCCGAGCACCCTGGACGAGGTGGTCACCCACATCGCGGCCCGCGTCCTCGACCAGTTCGGCCTGGACCTGGCCGGGGCGCCGCGCTGGACCGGGAAGCCCGCTGCGCACCGCGCCAACGGCCACGTCCCGGTCGGGGGCGGCTCGGCCACGGATCTCCCGACCGGTGGATCCGCCGGTACCGGCGATGTACGGTCGGCCCCCTGAGTCTCTACGGGAGGTCGGCGCTGCATGGGTGGGTCGGAGTCACGGGGTCGTGCGGGTCGTGCGGGTGCGCTGGTCGCCGCGGCGGTGTTCGCGCTGGTGGGGTGCACCGTGCCGCCCGAGTTCGCGGCCGAGTCCGCCGCTCCCACGACCGCCGCCCCCACGACGGTGGAGTCCACGTCGGCGGTGCCGTCCGCGGAAGCGCCGGTTTCCGCGGCCCCGACCACCAGCGCCATGACGACCACCACCAAGCCGGGGGCGTCCGCGGGTGTCCCGTCGGCCCCTGCGGTCAGCACAGCGCCGCCGAGGGCCGCTCCGCCCGCGGAGACGGTCGTGCCGACGGGCAACCGCGTGCCCGGCCCGCCCAAGCGCGAGGCGTACCTGGCCGCCCTCACCAAGGCGGGGGTGCCGGTCAGCGCCACCGGTGACGCGGAGGTGCTGATCGCGCAGGCCGTGTGCAACGAACGGCCCAAGGGCACCTCCCACGCCACCCTCGTCGAACGCGTGGCGGGGTTCGGCGGCGGCATCACCCCAGCGCAGGCCGAGGCGATCGTCACCGCGGCAGAGGACAGCTACTGCTGAGGCACCACTGAGGCTTGCGGCATTGCGGTTTTCCGCAGTGCCGCACTGGGGATTTCCGCCACCGAAGTCTGCGGTTGCCTTCGTTGAGCGGGACCCCGCGCATTCCTAGCCTGGTCGTCGGATGGAAAATCCCCGCCCAGGAAAGAGTGCCGATGTCTGTTCGCCTGCTTGTCGAAAACGCGCCCGAACCGGTCGGTGGTCTCGCCGACTGGGCGGTCGGGTTGATGGAATCCCTCGGTGGGGTCGGCGCCGCGCTGGTGGTCGGTCTGGACAACCTGTTCCCGCCCATTCCCAGCGAACTCGTGCTGCCGCTGGCCGGGTTCTCCGCCGGCAGGGGCGTGTTCAGCCTGGCGGAGGCGCTGATCTGGACCACGGTGGGGTCGGTCGTCGGTGCGGTCGTCGTCTACCTGGTCGGCGCGCTGCTCGGCCGGGAGCGGACCCGGGCGCTGGTGGGCAGGATCCCACTGGTCAAGGTGTCCGACTTCGACCGCACGGAGCGCTGGTTCGCCAAGCACGGCGCCAAAGCCGTCTTCCTGGGCCGGATGGTCCCGTTGTTCCGCAGCTTCATCTCATTACCCGCCGGAGTGGAACGGATGCACTTCGCGAAGTTCCTCGCGCTCACCACGGTGGGCAGTTTCCTCTGGAACGCGGTTTTTGTCGTCGCCGGTTACCGGCTGGGGGAGAGCTGGTACCTGGTCGAGGAGTACGCCGGGGTGTTCCAGAAGGTGGTGATCGGTGCCGTGGTGCTCGCCGTCGCGTTGTTCGTCGTGGTGCGGGTGCGGTCGCGGCGCGACGAGGCGGACCCCGGGGCGTCGATAGGATCCGGGCATGGTCCTCGTCGGCGGTGAACCGGTGCGCCGCGCCGCCCGGCGCACGGCGGGGCTGGCCCTCGGCGGCGCCGGCGCGTTCGCCGAGCTGGGGTTCCTGCTGGTCGCGGTGCCCGCGCTCGCGGTGCCGCCGCTGCGGGAGCGGGTGTTCGGCGCGGCCGGGGCGATCGCCGGGTTCGAGCGCCGCCGGATCGAGAGGTACCTGGGCCAGGCCTGCGCCGAGGGCTGCACCGGCCGCCGCGCCGTGCAGTACCTCGGGGTGCGGTGGGTGGTCGGCGGGCTCGGGGCCGGTGTGCTGCTGCTGGTGCTCCTCGGCGCGGTGTCGGCGGTCGTCATGGTGGCCCAGGTGCTCGCGGGCGGGGCACCCGGCAGTTTCGACGCCGCGGACGGGCTGGACTGGTACGACCCGTTCACCTTCGTGCTGTTCGGCACGCTGCTGGTGTTCATCACCGTGCAGGGCCTGATCGGCGTGGCCGGGCTCGACCGCCGCCTCGCCCGGCACTTCTTCGGCCCCACCGCCCGGGAACTCCTGCGGCGCCGGGTGTCGGAGCTGACGGTGAGCCGCGCCGAGGTGGTGGCGGCGGTCGACGAGGAGCGCAGGCGGATCGAACGCGACCTGCACGACGGGGTGCAGCAGCGGCTGGTCGCCCTGGGGGTGCTGCTCGGCCGGGCGGCGCGCGCGAGCGGGCGGACCGGTGCGGGCGCGTCGATCGACGACCTGCTCCGCCAGGCGCACGAGGAGACCGGCCGCGCCCTGCTCGACCTGCGCGAGGTCGCCTGGCGCATCCACCCGGTCGCCTTGGACTCCGGCGGCCTGCACCCGGCGCTGGAGGCCCTGGCCGAGACCGCGGGCGTCCCGGTGCGGCTGGTGTACTCGCTCGCCGAGCGGCCCCCGGGCGCGGTGGAGGTCCCCGCGTACTTCGTGGCCTGCGAAGCGGTGACCAACGCGAACAAGCACGCCGCGGCCACCCGCATCGACCTGGCGGTCAGCCACACCGGGTCGTCGGTTGTCGTGCGGGTCGCCGACGACGGCGTCGGGGGAGCCGACCCGGCGGGCAGCGGGCTGTCCGGCCTGGCCCGGCGGGTCGCCGCCGTGGACGGCGTGTTCACAGTGGACAGCCCACCGGGCGGGCCGACGGTCGTCACCGCGGAGTTGCCGTGCGGCTAGTGCTCGCGGAGGACTCGACCCTGCTGCGCGAGGGCCTGGTCCGACTGCTCGCGGAGGAGGGCCACGAGGTGGTGGCCGCGGTGGGCGACGCGGCCGCCCTGCTCACCGAGACCGAACGCCACCACCCCGACGTGGTCCTGACCGACGTCCGGATGCCACCCACCCACACCGACGAGGGGCTGCGGGCCGCGCTGGAGATCCGCGAGCGCTGGCCGGGGGTGGGTGTGCTGGTGCTCTCGCAGTACGTGGAGAAGCGCTACGCCACCGACCTGCTCACCGCCGACGGCGGCCGAGTCGGCTACCTGCTCAAGGACCGGGTCATGCAGGTCGGGGAATTCCTCGACGCACTGGACCGGGTGCACGCGGGCGGCGCGGCTTTCGACCCGGAGGTGGTGCGGCGCCTGCTGGCCCGCACCCGCCACGTCGACCCGCTGACCCGGCTCACCGCCAGGGAGCGCGAGGTGCTGGAGAAGATGGCGCAGGGCCACAGCAACGCCGGGATCGCCGAGGCGCTGTCGGTCTCCCGCAGCTCGGTGGAGAAGCACATCAACGCCGTCTTCGACAAGCTCGACCTGCCCGACACCCCCGGCTTCAACCGCCGAACCCTGGCCGTCCTGCACTACCTGCGGGACTGACGCCCGCCCGGCGTGGCACCGCTCCGGGTTCCCGCGCCTGCCCGGGCCACCGCCACCCGCCACGACAGGACCGCCCTGCCCTTCCGGAGCATTGATCGACTTGGCCACCCTCACACCTGGCTTTGAGGATGCGGCCCGGCGCTCGCGGTGGTCGGCTCGCGCACGTGGGGTGCGTGAGCCGACCACCCGCTCCTCAGAGGATGCCCAACCCCTTGAGGTCGTCGGCGTACTTGGTGATCAGCGCCGCGGACAGGTGGGGGATGTCCTGGTCGGGGCCGATCTTCTCCGCGCGCACGGCCTCGTGGAACAGGGCGGCGGGGATGTGCGAGCCGTCGACCGGTTCAGCGGGGTGGGCGAAGGCGTGCAGCAGCGGCAGCAGGGAGTACTGGCGCCGCTTCTCCGGCAGGGCGCGCAGGGCGGTCTCCAGCCTGGCGATCCACTCGGCGTAGTCGTCGATGCGCTGGATAGGGTGGCCCGCGTCGATCAGCCAGTCGACGAAGACGTCCAGGGAGAGGCCGTCCTCGTGCGGGTTGAGGACGTTGAAGGTCGCGTACCCCTCCGTGGCGCCCGCGCCGAGGGCGGTGATCGACTCGGCGGTGAAGTCGGCGGGGAGGCCGTCGTAGTGGGCGCGTGGGCGGTCGCCGTCGGTGCGGTAGAACGAGCGCGGGGCCAGGCCGGTGGCGAGCACGCTGAACAGCAGGCGGGTGAACATGTCCGGGACGTTGAGCTGCCCGGTGTAGCGGCTGTGGGCGAGGATCATGTCCGACCGGAAGGCGCGCACCGGCAGCCCGACCGCGTCGTGCGCCTCGCGCAGCAGCACCTCGCCCGCCCACTTGCTGTTGGCGTAGCCGTTGGCGTACGACTCGTCGATCGGCCGCTCCGGGCTGGCCACCCGGACGTCGGCGTCCTCGGCGAACTCGCGGCCCTCGACCACGGCCACCGTGGACAGGTACACGAACGGCTTGACCCGGCTGGTGATCGCCATCCGGATCAGCTCGGCCGTGCCGACCACGTTCGGCCCGAACAACTGCTCGTAGGGCAGCACGTGGTTGACCAGCGCCGCCGGGTGCACGATCAGGTCGACGCTGCCTGCCAGCCGCTCCCAGGTCGGCCCGTCCAGGCCGAGGTCCGGTTCGCCGATGTCGCCCGCGACGACCTCCAGGTGTTCGGCGGCCAGCCGCCGGTAGTGCGCGAGCAGGTCCGCGTCGCCGCTGTCGAAGGCGGCGTCGAGTCGGGCGCGGGCCGCCTCGGCGTCGCTGCCGCGCACGACGCAGACGAGCGTGCCGCCGGTCGCGGCGAGTCGCTCCAGCCACACCAGGCACAGGAAGCGGCCGAGGTAGCCGTTCGCGCCGGTCAGCAGGACCGTGTTCGGCGTCCCCGTCGCCCGGGGCAGGTCCGGCGCCTCGGCGAGGGTGCGGGCGTCGATGAACTTGTCCAGGGTCAGGTCGGTGGCGCGCACGCGAGTGGCGCCCTCGCCGTGCACGGCCGCCGCAGTGGGGCGCCGGGTGCCGGATTCGCGCGCGGCCTCGATGTGCCTGGCGATGCCGCGCAGGTCGTTCGCCGCGCTGACGATCACGCTGACCGGCACCTGCACGCCGAAGGTCTCGTGCAGCAGGTTGGAGAACGACAGCGCCGACAGCGAGTCGCCGCCCAGGTCGGTGAAGTGCGCCTCCGGGCTGATCTCCGCACCGGACCGGCCGAGCAGCGCGGCGGCGGCCAGGCCGACGGTCTCCAGCACGGGCCGGTCACCGGCGGAGCCGCGCAGCGCCCGCAGGCCGTCGACCTCACCTTGGGCCAGGTCGCGGTAGAGCTGTTCCAGGCGCGCGCCGTAGCGCTCCTTGAGCCGGGGCCGCAGCAGCTTGCGGACGTCGGAGAGCAGGCCGTTCTCGTTGCTGAACGGTTCGGTCTCCACGATCAGGTCGCGCGGGACCTCGTAGGAGTTCAGCTCCGCCTGCCGCCCCACCTGCTGCAACGACTCCGCCAGCAGTGCCTTGAGCGCGCCCGCGTCGCCGCCCGCCTCCGCGAGCGCCTTGTCGGTGGGCACGACCACCGCCAGCAGGTACGCCCGCTCGCTGCTGCCGTGCACGAAGATCTGCCGCACCAGCGGGCTGGACGCGAACACCGCCTCCAGGTGCGAGACCGCCACGAACTCGCCCTGCGACAGCTTGAGCACGTTCTTGCGCCGGTCGACGTAGTGCAGGGTGTCCGGCGCGGTCTCGGCCATGATGTCGCCGGTGCGGTAGAACCCGTCCTCGTCGAAGACCTCGGCGGTGACGTCGGGCCGCTTGTAGTAGCCGGGGATGATCGTGGCGGTCTTCACCAGCAGCTCGCCGCGCGGGTGCGGGGTGTCGGTGGTGAAGTAGCCCAGCTCGGGGACGTCGACCAGCTTGTAGTCCAGCACCGGCGGGCGCACCAGCCGGTTGTCCATCATCAGCCCGCCCGCCTCGGTCGACCCGTAGCCGTCGTGCAGCTCGATGCCCAGCACGGAGGAGACGAACGCGGACATCTCCGCGGAGATCGGTGCGGTGCCGACGGTCGCGTGCAGCACCCGGCCGCCGAGGAAGTTCTCCCGCAGGTCGGCCTTCACCGCGTCCTCCGACCCCGGCCCTCGACGGTCCACTTCGGACTGGTAGCGCTGGAAGAGCATGTCGCACACCCGGGGCACCAGCATCAGCTCGGTCGGGCGGACCAGCGCGATGTCCTCGAACAGGGTGGACAGGTCGCTGCGCGCGGTGAAGTGGGCGATGCCGCCGCGGACGAACGTGCCGTACAGCGCCACCCGCCCGGCCAGGTGGCTCATCGGCATGTAGTTGAAGCCGAGCGAGGGGATGTCGCTGTCGCTCCACGACCAGCCGAACAGCGCCTTCACCAGCCGCTCGGGGTACATCGCGCCCTTGGGGGCGCCGGTGCTGCCGGAGGTGTAGACCAGCAGCGCCAGCGGGTCCTCGTCCTCGGCCGGGGTGAACACCGGCGGCGCCGGGAGGGTGGCGCCGCGCTCGCGGACGTCCACCAGCGGGTCGACGGTGACCGCCGACCCGGCCTCGGCCAGCCGTCGCCGCGCCGCCTCGACCGCCGCGCGCTCGTCGTCGACCTCGGGCCGGTGGTCGAACACCACGACGCGGCGCACCGACTCGGTGGCCAGCACCGTCTCGACCGCCGTGTCGATCCGCTCGACGCTGGTGGCCAGCACCTTCGGCGCGGTCTCGGCGACGATCGGCGCCAGTTGGCCCGCGGGTGCGCCCGCCTGCAAGGGCACGACCACCGCGCCCATCCGCAGGCACGCCAGGTCGATCGTGGTGTAGTCCCCGCTGGTGAACCCGAGGACGGCGACGAAGTCCCCGGCGCGCAACGGGTTCGCGGCGTCGTGCGCCAGTTCGGCGGCGACCGCGGTCACCCTGGCCCACAGCTCGCCGTAGGTGGTGGTCGTGTAGTCGGCGGCGAGCACGGCGGTGGTGCGCCCGGTGGCCGGGTCGCGCACCGGTTCCCGCACCCGTTCCCCGATGGCGGGCCGGTCGGCGTAGCCGGTCATGATCGCTTCCAGCGTCGGCGCGAGCCGCACCCCGGGGTCGCCCACCACCGCCTCGACCGCGGCGATCGGCATGGCGCCCCGGACCTGGTCGTCGTTCGCGCGCAGCGCGGCGGCGCGGGAGTCGGTGGTGGTGTCGGACGGCGAAACCATCGTCATTGTCAGCCCCTTCTGCCGGTCACGCGGGGGCACCTTGTCGGACCCGAGCGCATTTAGTTGCCTGCGCTAACTAACGCTACCCGTGGGTACGGGTGCATCACGGTCCGGAACCGTGTGATGTGTACGACACGCAGAGTGACAATCTGGCACGACGGGGCAAACAGGACAAGGAAGACCACCCGGTGGTCATCGCGGCCCACCCGGACAGGTGATCGGTATTTCGGCTGCGACCTCGGAGCGTCGTCGTTATCGTCCACTCCGTGCAGCAACTCTTCTTCCTCTGAGGCGACCCCGGGCCGCGCTCCGCGCGGGCCCACCGCCCAACCCCGGCCGCGCCGCGCCCGGGGTCGAATCCGGCACGCCGTGCCCCGGGGTCACCGAGGAAGAACCATGCGCTCTCCTGCCCGCGCGTCCACACGCGCCCAACTCACCGCCACCGACCTGCGTGTTCGCCGAGGCGGTCGCACCGTGCTGGACGGAGTAGCCCTGACCGTGGCACCCGGGTCGCGGTGGGGCGTCGTCGGCGAGAACGGCCGGGGCAAGACCACGCTGCTGCACGCGCTCACCGGCCGCCTCGCGCCTGACGCGGGTGTCGTGCGGTGCGTCGGGACCACCGGCCTGGCCGAGCAGGAGGTCACCGCCACGGGCACCGTCGGCGACCTGCTGACCGTCGAACTGGCCCGCCCCCGAGCGGCCCTGGCTGCGGTGGACGCCGCCGCGGCGGCCCTCGCAGGCGGCGCACCGGGCGCCGAGGACGATTACGCGGCGGCACTGGACGCGGCCGAGGCGATCGACGCGTGGGACGCCGAGCGGCGGGTGGACACCGCGCTCGCCGGGCTCGGCGCCGTCGCCGACCGGGACCGGCCGCTGGCCGCGCTGTCGGTCGGGCAGCGCTACCGGGTGCGGCTGGCCTGCCTGCTCGGCGCGGGCCACGACTTCCTGCTGCTCGACGAACCCACCAACCACCTCGACGCGGCCGGTCTCGCCCACCTCACCGCCCGGCTGCGCGCACACCCCGGCGGAGTCGTGCTCGTCAGCCACGACCGGGCGCTGCTGTCCGACGTGGTCACCGACGTCCTCGACCTCGACCCGAGCCGCGACGGCGCCCCGCGCGCCTACGGCGGCGGGTTCGCCGGTTACCGGGCCGGGCGCGCTGCCGAGCTGGAGCGCTGGACCGCCGAGTACGACCGGCAGGTGGCCGAGCGAGCCCAGTTGACCGACGACCTGTCGGCGGCACAGAACCGCCTGGTCGCCGGGTGGCGCCCGGACAAGGGCACCGGCAGGCACCAGCGGGCCACCCGCGCCCCGGCCCTGGTCCGCTCGGTGCACCGCCGCCGCGACGACCTGGACCGGCACGCGATCACCGAGCCGGTTCCGCCGCCGCGCTTCCGGATGCCGGAACTGCCCACCCGCCCGGGCGCCACCCTGCTCGCCGCCGACGGGGTCCGGGTCGCGGGCAGGCTGGACCGGCCGGTGTCGCTGGCCGTCGGGTCGGGTGACCGGTTGGTGGTCACCGGGCGCAACGGTGCCGGGAAGTCGACCCTGCTGTCCGTCCTGTCCGGACGGCTGCAACCGACGGCGGGCACGGTCCTGCGCACCCCGGGAACCGGTTTCCTGGGTCAGGAATCAGCTCCGACGGGTGGCCGCCGCGTGCGCGAGGTGCTGGGCGACGGCGGGCACTTCGGACTGCTGTCGGCCGCGGACCTGGGCAGGCCGGTGGCCGAGCTGTCGACCGGGCAGCGGCGCCGCCTGGAACTGGCCGTCGTGCTGGGTGCCCGTCCGGGTGTGCTGCTGCTCGACGAGCCGACCAACCACCTGTCGATGCCCCTGGTCGACGAGCTGACCGCCGCCCTGCTGGCGACCGGCGCCGCGGTCGTCGTGGCCACCCACGACCGGCAACTGCTGCGGGACCTGGCGGCGTGGCCGAGGACCGAGCTGGGTGGGTGATGCTGTTCCCAGTGGACTGAGGTGGCGCGGGCGCGGCGTGGCCCCGCACCACCTCAGACGTTCCGGTCGAGGTCGGGGGCGAACTGGGCCATGGCGGCCTCGGTGGCGGCGGCGACCTCGGCCGCGCTCGCCGTGCCGGAGGCCTCGACGACGGCGACCCACGCCTCGATCGAACCCCGGCAGAACTCCTGGCCCTCGACGGAGTTGCTCGCGGCGATCGGGTCCTCGGCGAGCGCGCCGTCGAAGAACAGCGCCAGCGCCTTGAACGCCTCGTCCCAGCCGGGGCCGACGTAGAGGGCACCCGCGCCGCTGCCCGCGATCTCGATCGGGACGGTGTGTTCGAGTTCGAGGTCGGTGGCGCCGTCGTTCCCGGTCAACCGCAACCGGACGACGCTGGTCGGGCCGCCGAAGGTGACCTGGAGCAGGGCGGGGGCCTCACAAACCTGGATCTCCCCACCTGCGCTGCCATCCAGTTGGAACGCGCCGCCCACCCGCAGGTCGCCGCTGATCGGGAGGAACCAGCGCGCGAGTCGACCGGGGTCGGTCACCGCGTCCCACACGTCCTCGACCGCCGCGTCGTAGCGGCGGCGCAGCACGACGCCGACCACCTCGCCGCTCGGGGAGTCCACCGCGCTCACCGCCCGGTGGACGGCGGCGAGCTGGTGCGCGATGTCGATCATCCGTGGTTCCTCTCGTCGTCCGCCGGGTCGTTCCCGGGGGACGGGGTCCGTTCACCGCGCAGGCGCCGTTCGCGCTTGCCGCGGGCCAGCTCGGTGGCCAGGGCGTCGAGGTGCTGGTCCCAGGTCGCCCGGAACCGGTCCAGCCACCGGTCGACCTCGTGCAGCGGTCGGGAGTCCACGGCGTAGAGCCTGCGGGTCCCCTCCGCGCGGACGGTGGCGAACCCGTTCTCGCGCAGCACCTTGAGGTGCTGGGACACCCCGGGTTGGGAGATGCCGAACTCGCCCCGGATGACCTCGGTGATCGCCCCGGAGGTCTGCTCACCCCCGGCGAGCAGTTCCAGGATGCGCCTGCGGACCGGGTCGCCCAGGACGTCGAACGCGTGCACGGCCCCACTGTGCCAGGAACTGCTTATATAAGTCAACGTCGAAGTTGTCAGTGTTCGGTCTGCCGGTCGAACTAGGATTCCGGTATCAGGCTTCCGGATCCGTGGAGAGACGCATGAGCGGTGTGGGCACCGGCAAGGTGGTCGTGAACAGGGCGATGTCGCTGGACGGTTTCATCGCCGGTCCCGACCACGCGATGGGGTGGGTCGCCGAGCACCTGACCGCGGACGTGTTCCCGGAGGTCATGGCGGCCACGGGCGCCATGCTCGTCGGCCGGGGTACCTACGAGGTCGCCAAGCGCATGTCCAAGGAGGGCGCCACCTACGACGGGGGAGCGCAGTTCGTCCTCACCCACGAGCCCCCCGCGGAGCCGGACCCCACCGTCACGTTCCTCACCTGCGGGATCGAGGAAGCCGTCGCCACCGCCCGCGCCGCCGCGGGCGGCAAGGACCTGGAGGTCCTCGGTGCCGACGTGGCCGCCCAGTGCCTGCGGCGCGGACTCGTCGACGAGGTCCTGGTGTACGTCCTGCCGCTGCTGCTCGGCGACGGTGTCCGTTTCTCACCCCCCGGTCTGGGCAGGATCGACCTGGAACCCTTCGCCACCACCCGTTCGGGCGCCGTCACGATGCTCCGCTTCCGCGTGCGGAAGCAGGCGCGCTAGCAGCCCGCGAAAGGCCCGGGACAGGTCCGATCGGGTTGTTCGGCAAGGGGGCCACCCCTATTCTCGCGTCCGATTCCCGCTTG
>NZ_JAJCXD010000063.1:0-46845 GCF_021056305.1 Actinokineospora sp. PR83 | reverse complement strand
GCGGTGCGGCCGGAGCGGTGCAGGTAGGCCTTGTGCTCGACCGGCGGGTCGGCGTGGATGACCAGGGTGACGTCGTCGACGTGGATGCCCCGGGCGGCGATGTCGGTGGCGACCAGGGTGGGGGCGGTGCCCTCGGCGAACGCGGTCAGGTTGCGGGTGCGGGCCTGCTGGCCGAGGTCGCCGTGCAGTTCGACCGCGCGCACGCCCGCGGCGACGAGTTGGCGGGTCAACCGGGTGGCGCCGCGGCGGGTCCGGGTGAACACCAGCGAGCGGCCGGGGGCCGAGGCCAGGTCGACCAGCACCGGCAGCCGGTGGGTGCCGTCCACGTGCAGCACGTGGTGGGCCATCGCGGCGTTGGGCGACTGGGCCGAGTCGACGCTGTGGGTGACCGGGTCGGTCAGGTAGCGGCGGACCAGGACGTCGATGCCGTTGTCCAGGGTCGCCGAGAACAGCAGGCGCTGGCCCGACGGCGGGGTGCGGTCGAGCAGCCTGCGGACCACCGGCAGGAAGCCCAGGTCGGCCATGTGGTCGGCCTCGTCGAGCACGGTGACGGCGACGTCGTCGAGCCGGGCGTGGCCCTCGGCCAGGTGGTCCTCCAGCCTGCCGGGGCAGGCGACGAGCAGGTCGACGCCCGCCTTGAGGGCGGTGACCTGCGGGCCGGGGCGGACCCCGCCGAAGACGGTGGTGGCGCGCAGCCCCAGGGCGGCGGCCAGCGGCGCGGCCGCGTCGTGGATCTGGGTGGCCAGCTCGCGGGTCGGCGCCAGGATGAGCGCCCGCGGCCTGCCCGGCCGGGGCCTGCCCGCCACGGCGGCGATCCGGGCCAGGACCGGGATGAGGAACGCGTAGGTCTTGCCGGAGCCGGTGCGGCCCCGGCCGAGCACGTCACGGCCCGCCAGCGAGTCGGGCAGGGTGGCGGACTGGATGGGGAACGGCGCGTGCACGCCCACCTCGGCCAGTGCGGACACCAGCTCGGCGGGCACACCGAGCTCGGCGAAGCCGGGCTCGGCGGAGGGGGTGGAACGGGGGCGGCTGGCCGCCATGGGGCGTCTCCGAACGTAGAGGAGTCGGGATGTCATGCCTGGTCGGCGGTGATCATCGAGATCGTGGTGGGTCGCCGTCCTGCTCGGCGCGGAACCCGGCCGCGGCGCAGGGGACCGACGTGGGACGGGCGACCGGTGGGGCCGCCGTCACCACCATCCTACCGGGAACGCCGCGATGGGGGCCGGATCGCGGGTGGGGTAGTGTTTTTCCCGCCAGCACCCCGGCGTGCGGCGGCGACACCGCCCCGGCCGACGCCCGGTCCCGGCTCCCCCCTGGAACGACACCCTCCCGGCACCCGCACGCGGTGCCGTAGACCCCCCTTTGGAGTACCCATGACGGTCAGCGACACCGACGTCACGCGCGGCGCCGCCGACGAGTTCAACCAGGCCAGGACCGACGCCAGGGAGGGCATGACGGCCCAGCGGATCCGCGCGGCGCGCACCGTGGCCGGTTACGCGACCGACCCGGAGGACTGCCTGACCCTGCTGCGGATGCTCGGCCTGGACGAGGACAGCGAGGCCCCCGACAGCGCCCGCCCGGTCCACGTGGCACCGGTGCTGTAGGACGGTCGGGCGGGTTCAGCCCGCCTTGTGCCAGAGGCCGTCGATGCCCTCGACGCGCGCCCGGTGGTCGACGTAGAGCAGGCAGAGCACGGCACCGCCGAAACCGGCCTGCAGCGTCCCCACCAGCGCGACCGCCAGCAGGTCGGCCACCGTGCTGCCGCCGCTGATCTGCGCGAAGAGCGCCTGCGCGAGCGCGGCGAGCAGCCCGCCCGCCAGCACCACCAGGGCGGTGACGCCGAGGACGCGCCACCAGCCCACCGCGTGCACCAGTTCGCGCGAGCGGCTCAGCGACGCCACCGGGGACACCTCCTCGACCACGGCCACCGACTGGGCGAAGGTGAACGCGATGGCCAGGTAGACCACGGCGGGCAGGGTGATCATCGTCAGCAGCACCGCGACCGGGCCGAGGACGGCCAGCAGCGCGATGTTGGCGAAGGCGATCAGACCGATGAGCAGGGCCTCGACCAGCAGCACGCCCAGCAGCCTGGGCAACGCCCGGCCGGTCTCGGCCAGCGCGGGGCCGAGACCGGTGCGGTGGCCGAACACGGCGCGGGTGACCACGACGGTCACCACCCCGGTGATCAGCAGGCCGAACACCGAGCAGAGGCCCAGGTAGAGCAGGTAGTCGATCACCAGCGGGCGCAGCTGCCCCCAGCTCGCCGTGCCGTCGGCGGGCACGGCCGACGCCGACGGGACCGAGCCGAGGACGAGGGTGCTGAGCAGCCAGTGCAGCAGCTCCACCGCGAGCAGCACGCCGAGAGTGAAGCCGAGCAGGGCGCCCGCGTTGCGGCGGACCGCCAGGTACGCGCCCTCGACGAGGTCGTGCAGGGCGAGCGGTCGCAACGGGACCACGCCCAGCCGCAGCGGTTCCCCGTGCGGCGTGCCCACGCCGGGCTCAGTCATCGTGTCCGGCCCCCAGTGCCCATGTTCCTCAGCCCATTCCCGGTGCCCGCTTCCGGCACCCGTTCCCGCCGCCGGAACCCCGCGGCTCACCGTCGCGCGGGCCACGCCCCCCGGTGCGCGCCCGCCGCACCCAACCTACAGGTAGCCCGCGACGAACTTGAGCGCCTCGGGCAGCGCGCGGGTGAAGTAGGCGTCGTCGTGCCCGCCCGCGGTGAAGGTGGCGGTGGCGCCCACGGCCGTGGCGAAGGCCTTGCTGGTGGGCAGGTAGTCGCGGTCCTGGTTGCCGCACCAGACGCCGACCGGAAGGTTGGCGTACTCGGGGGCGTGGCGCAGCGGCTCGACGTCCTCCCACTGCTCGCGCTGCCGGTAGATCTTGGAGCGCTCGGCGTCCGACCAGTTGTCGAAGAGGGTGGGGCTGATCGCGGCGACCGCGGACAGGCCGGGGGTGCGAGCCAGGTGCAGCGCGCCCGCGCCGCCCTCGTCGACGCCGATGGCGGCGAACGGGGTGCCCGCCAGGTCCTGGCGCTCCAGCCAGCCGGGCAGGTCCTCGGTGAGCATCCGCTGCGGGTCGTCGTCCTTGTGCCCCACCCAGTTGCCGCCGTCGACCGCCGCCACCGCGAACGGGGTCGCGCCGCCCGCGACCAGGTCGGTCAGCATCTGCTGCACGCCGTAGGTCAGGAAGCTCTTGGCACCGCGCAGGTCCGCGTGCAGCGCGACGCACACCGGCATCGGCGCGGCGGGCACACCGCCGGGGCGGATGACCACGAAGTCGACCTCGCGGTAGCGGGCGGTGGACAGGTTCCGCGCGGTGACCACCGGCGCGGCGTCGGGCGTCGGCGGGCTGCTGCGCAGCAGGTCCGAGCCCGCCCCGGGGGTCACCGGTTCCCGCTGGCACCCGGCGATCAGGCTCGCCCCCAGACCGGCACCACCCCACAGCAGGGCCCGTCGGGACAGTCGTGCAGTTCGCGCAGCGTTCACAAGTTCTCCGCTCGTCACGGTCCCCTGCGGTGATCTTATGGGGCGGCCAACGACCCTAGGGGCTGCGTGGGAAAAAGCCCACACCCGCTGTCCGACACACGACGGCGACTCATAGCGCCACAACCCGGTGGCGTCGTTTTTGTCGATTCCTGAGGGTTGTCCGAGAACCGGGCGGGCACCGCCGCGGGGAACCGGTTCCCCGCGGCGGTGGCGGGCTCAGCCCAGCCGGGCCTGGATGTCAGCCGAGAAGGTGATGAGCCTGGTGTAGACGCCCGGCTTGCCGGGGCGGGCGCAGCCCTCGCCCCAGGAGACCGCGCCGATCAGCTTGCCGCCCGCGACCAGCGGGCCGCCGGAGTCGCCCTGGCAGGAGTCCACGCCGCCGCCCGGGACGCCCGCGCACACCATCGAGTCGGCGATGAAGTCCGAGCCGTAGGCGGTGGCGCAGTCGGCCGCGGAGGTCACCGGCACCGACGCCTTGAGCAGCGTGTCGGAGGCGGAACCGCCCTCGGAGGTGGTGCCCCAGCCGAGCACGGTGGTGTCGGTGCCCGCCGCGTAGAGGTCCTCGTCACCGGGGCCCGCCACGGCGATCGGGGTGGCGGACAGGTCGCTGCCCAGGGTCAGCACGGCGACGTCCGCGCTGATCGCCGGGTCGCTGTAGTCCGGGTGCACCCAGACGTCGGTCACCTCGGCGGTCTCGCCACCGGCGGCGGTCAGGTCGGTCCGCCCGGAGACGACCTTGATCTCCGACGGCGAGGTGCCCTCCACGCAGTGCGCGGCAGTCACCACCTTGTCGGCCGCGGCGAGCGAGCCGCCGCAGAACTGGAAGCCGTCGGGCGTGGTGAGCGCGACGGTGTACGGGAAGTCGGCGATGTCGGCGGCCTCGCCGCCGACGATGTAGGGCGTGATGGGGTCGGCCTGCGCGGTCGACACCGTCGCGGCGGCACCCGCCGCGAGCACCGCTGCGGCAACCCCGATCAGGCGGGTGAACCGCCTTGCCTCAGCCATGGTCCTTCTCCTTCGTGCCGGTCGACCGGGAGGGCGTTCCCGGGCGTCGACTCATGGCTACCGGCCGGTCACCGCCGGACGACACCCGCGAAAGAACTGAGCCGATCGGGTGAAGGAGGTGCCGAGGTGGCTTCCGACCTGGGCACAGGGAATTGCGGACCGACCCGACTTTCGGATGGACTTCGCCCGCGAGGGGTCGGATCGGCTGGACACGGGCAGATCCCGCCGCGTGCTCAGGCGCGCGTCCCCCACAGCAGGAACGTCGCCGTCGACGGCTGCAACCCGGTGGTGTCGTCGGGCAGCGCGACGAGTTCGGCCACCGAAAGCTGGCACCCGCGCACCGCGTACCCGGCGTCGGCCAGCGCGCGCCGCGTGGCGCCCAACCGGTCCGGTTCGGGCACCAGCACGACCACCCGCTCCGCACCCGCCGCGGCGCAGGCGCGCACCACCTCCGGCTGCGAGGAGCCGACGAACACCGAGTCCGGCCGCGGCAGCGAGCCGAGGACCCTGGTGGGCTCCCCGTCGGCCAGCCGCACGTCCACCCCGTGCGCCCCGGCGTTGGCCACGATCCGCACGCACAGCCCGGAGTCGCGCTCCACCGCGATCACCGCCGCGCCCAGCCTGCCCGCCTCGATGCCCACCGCGCCCGACCCCGCGCACACGTCCCACACCAGCGCCCCCGGCCGGGGCGCGAGCCGGGCCAGCACCAGCGCCCGCACCTCCGGGGCCAGGCCGACCCCGGTCCGGGTGGCGAACGCGCTGTCCTCCAGCGCCCAGCCGCCCACCGGCGGCACCGGGTCGCCGCCCGCGATCCAGCCGTCCTGACCGATGCTGTCCAGCGAAGCCAGGCACAGCACCAGGTTCGGCTCTCGCCACACCCGCCGCTCCGCCTCGCTGACGTCCAAGATGGACAGTCGTTCGCCCGGGCTGCCGACGTGTTCGAGGACCGCGATGTTGCGCCGCCAGCCGTCCAGCTCGCGGGCCAGCTCGGCCGGACCGGCGCCGGGGGCGGTCAGCACGGCGACGGCCTTGCGGGCCCGGCAGACGTTGACCGCGTGCCGGAAGTCGGGGCCCCGGGCGCTGACCACGGCGATGTCGTCCCACGGCCGCTTCACCAGCGCGGCCATCCGCTGCACGTCGGTGACCGACGGCCAGGCGACCACGTCGAGCTTGCGCGCCCGCAGCGCCCGCAGGTCGCCGAAGTACCCGGCGTCGCCCGCCACCAGGACGGCGGTGGGGCCCTCGGCCATGGCGATGTCGTCGACCGGCAGGCCACCGGTGCTGTCGAGCGTCGCCCGCTCCGGCGGCACGTGCCGCTCCAGCAGGTGCCGGGGGCCGACCACCAGGCGCGCCTGCGCCAACACCGAACCGGCTCCCGGCGGCAGTCCCTGCCGGTCGAGTCCGATCACCGTCACCGTCATGCGCGGTATTCGACCACGCCGACCCCGGGGCCGGGAACGCGCGGGCGGTCAGGCCTTCTTCGCCCCGCGCCGGGCCGGGGTGCGCGGGCTGCGGGCGGTGGGCTTCTTCGCCGCCGCCTTGGTGCCGCGCTTGACCGCGACCGCCTTCTCCTCGGCCTGCACCGCTTCCGCGCCCTGCTGCTCGACCACCGGCTCCGCCTGCTGCGCCTCGGGTTCGCCGGTGGACCCGCCGCGGCGCGGCCAGGTCTGCCGGGCCTCGCCCGCCACCTTCGGCCTGCGGGCGCGGGCGGTCCAGCGGGCGGGCTGGTCGCCCTCGACGACCCGGTAACCCGGGCGGGGGCGGGCGGCGCGGGCGGTGTCGCCGACGAGGAAGTGCGCGTGCCGCCAGAGGTTGGCCTTCTTCACCTCCGCCGCCAGCTCGGCGACGGTCGTGCGCAGCACCGCCTCCGACGGCCAGGTGACCTTGTAGGCCACCGTCACCGGCACGTCGCCCTCCAGGCCCGCGGCGAGCAGCGCCTCGGCCAGGTCGGCGGCGCGGGCGGCGGGGGCGTGCACGACCAGGGTGCGCCCCGGCGACGCCAGTTCGCGCACCGACTCGACGCCCTCGACGCTCACCACGGTGTCGGCGCCGGGTTCGACCAGGGTGGTGCCGGTGGCCGCGGCGGCGGCCGAGACCGGGGAGACCCCGGGGACGACCTCGACGTCGAGCCCGAGCTTCTCGCAGGTCTCGCGCTGCTCGCGCAGGTCCGGCACCAGGGCCGGGTCACCGGCCAGCAGGCGCACCACGCGGCCGAGCCTGCTGCCCACCGTGCGGTAGACCTCCAGCAGCTCGTCGGCGCCGAGGCGGGTCACGTCGACCAGCTCCGCGTCGGCGCGCGCCTGCTCGCGCAACCAGGTCGGGTCGACCACCGCGGGGGAGAACAGCACCACGTCGGCGGCACCGATCCGGGCCGCCCCGCGCAGGGTGATCAGGTCGGCCGCCCCGGGCCCGGCTCCCACGAAACTCACCACGGCACGCATGCGGTGACCGTATCGCCTGCCCGGGTGCCCGCCCGCCACCGGCCCGGTGTCAGACTCGCACGCGTGAACCCCGACGGACCCATCCCGGGCGAGCAGGCGCTGTCCTGGCTCGACGCGCACGCCGAGGACCGCAAGCGCGCGGGCCTCAGCAGGCAGCTACGGCCGCGGCGGCCGGACTCGGACCTGCTGGACCTCGCGGGCAACGACTACCTCGGGCTGGCCAGGGACAAGCGGGTCGGCGGGGCCGCCGCGGCGGCGACGCTGCGCTGGGGCACCGGGTCGACGGGGTCTCGGCTGGTCACCGGCAGCACCGAGCTGCACAGCGAGCTGGAGTTCGAGCTGGCCCGGTTCTGCGGCACCCAGTCGGCGCTGGTGTTCTCCTCCGGGTTCACCGCCAACCTCGCCGCGGTGACCGCGCTGACGGGCAAGAACTGCTCGATCGTGACCGACGCGCACATCCACGCGTCCCTGATCGACGGGTGCAGGCTCTCCCACGCCCAGGTGGCCGTGGTGGGCCACTGCGACGTGCCCGCCGCGACGCGGGCGCTGGCGACCAAGCAGACCGAGCGCGCGGTGTACGTGACCGACTCGGTGTTCAGCGTGGACGGCGACCTGGCCCCGCTGGCGGAGCTGGCGGGCGCCTGCCGCGAGCACGGCGCGGCGCTGCTGGTCGACGACGCGCACGGCCTCGGGGTACTCGGCGAGGGCGGGCGCGGCGCGGTGCACGCCGCCGGGCTGGCGGGCGCGCCGGACGTGGTGACCACGGTGACGCTGTCGAAGGCGCTGGGCTCGCAGGGCGGTGCGGTGCTGGGGCCGCGCAAGGTGATCCGGCACCTGGTGGAGAACGCGCGCAGCTTCATCTTCGACACCGGGCTGGCCCCGGGCAGCGCGGCGGCGGCGCTGAGCGCGCTCACGATGCTCAAGGACGAGCCGGAGCGCGCCGAGCGGGTGCTGACCAACGCGATGACGCTGGCGGTGCGGCTGCGCGAGGCGGGGCTCACCGTCAGCGACCCGGCGTCGGCCGTGGTGTCGGTGCGGGCTCCGTCGGCGGACGCGGCGCTGCGCTGGTCGGAGGACTGCCGCGCGGCCGGGGTGTGGGTCGGCTGCTTCCGGCCGCCGTCGGTGCCGGACTCGGTCTCCCGGCTGCGGCTGACCGCGCGCGCCGACCTGACCGAACCGGAGCTGGACCGCGCGGTGGACGTGATCACCCGCACGGCGCCGAAGCCCTGAGCGATCCGCGACGGCCGGGTTCCCCGGCGTTCCGGCGCGGTCAGGAAACCCTGATCAGGGCTGTCGTTCCGCTGTAGCGGAGGATGTCCACACTCGTCCCGCTCGCCGTGGTGATGTTGCCGGTGCCGCCCACCGAGGCCGTCGTACCGGACGGCAGCACGAACTCCGCGCCCTGCGCGTCGACGCTCACCACCTTGATCCGCTCCCCCCTGACGGAGAGCACGTCACCGGACTTGACCTCCACCTCGCACGTGCCGTCCGCGCACGCCTTGAGGTTCGTCCCGTCGGCAGCCACCTCGGGCACCGGGACCGTGGTCGTGGTTGTCGTGGTCGTGGTTGTCGTCGTGGTGGTCGGGGCGGTGGTGGTGGTCGTGGTCGGGGCGGTGGTCCCCGGCGGCGTGGCCACCGGCTGGTCGTCCGAGCCGCACCCGGCGAGCGCGAGCAGGAGCAGGGACGCCGTGACGAGCATCGTTGAACGCATGCGCGGCACTGTGGCAGCCGTGCCGTGGGACCGGTCCCCCGCTACGGGGCAGGCGCCCGCGGGGTCGCGGGGCGGCGCATGTGGATGTGCATGATGCCGTCGTCGTCGTAGGGCTCGCCCTCGGGCGCGTAGCCGAAGCGCGCGTAGAGGCCCTGGGCACTCACCTGGGCGTGCAGTTCGCTCTCGTCGCCGCCGATGTGCTCCAGGGCGGCGGCCATCAGCCTGCCGCCCAGGCCGGTGCCGCGCGCCGCCTCGGCGGTGCAGACCCGGCCGATCCGGCGGACCGCGCCGGGCGCACCGAGGATCCGCAGGCAGGCCAGCGGTTCCGCGCCGGGCTGCCACCACAGGTGCAGGGTGTCGGGTTCCAGGTCGAGGCCGTCGACCTCGGGGTACGGGCACCGCTGCTCCACGACGAACACGTCGCACCGGAGCCTGAGGAGTCCGTGCAGTTCGGCGGCGGTCAGCTCGGGTCCGGCCGCGACGCGGAGTTCAGTCACCCCGCCTGGGTATCACAACTGCGCGGTGATCACCGGGATGAAGTCGGCGACCCTGGCGTAGACGCCGGGCTTGCCCGGTTCGGCGCAGCCCACACCCCAGGACGAGACGCCCGCGAGCCTGCCCCTGATCACCAGCGGACCGCCCGAGTCGCCCTGGCAGGTGTCGACCCCGCCCTCCGGCAGGCCCGCGCAGACCATGGTGGCGGCGTCGTAGTCGGTGTAGGCGCCCGCGCAGGTGGTGTCGGAGGTCAGCGGGACCTGCGCGCCCATCAGGTAGCGGGAGGTGGCGCCGCCCTCGGCGGTGCGCCCCCAGCCCAGGACCGTCGCCTTGGTGCCCGCGGCGTAGCCGCCGGGGTCGGTGGCCAGCGGGAGCGGGGTGCTGGGCACCTTCTTCGCCAGGGTGAGCACGGCCACGTCGTTGCCCTCGGTGACCTTGGTGAACTGGGGGTGCACCCAGAGCTTCGTGATCGGGGAGACGACGCCGTCGGTGCTGTTCTTGTCCTCCCGGCCGGACACCACGCGCAGGTTCTCCGCCGAGCGGGCGGCCACGCAGTGCGCGGCGGTGAGCACCTTGTCCGGGGCGACGAGGGTGCCGCCGCAGAACTGGAAGCCGTCGGCGGTGGTCAGGTAGACGGCGTACTGGTGGTCGGTGATGCTGACCCGCTGGCCGCCGACGATCTGCTGGCCCGCGTCGGCGGTGAACGGTCCGAGCAGGGCGGCGACGGCGGTGGCCAGGACGGCGACCGCGGCGACGACGCCGAACACCCGGCGCGTGGAGGACCGCATCTCGACTCCTGTGCGTGAGAGTGGGCGACTTTGCGTGACAGCCTAGGCCGTTGCGCCCCCGAATGGTCCCCCCGCGCTGTCACCCGACCGGGTGGACTCGGCAGGTGGTGCATCCTGGTCCCGTGTTCCGCCGATCGCTCGACCGCCTGATCACCGCCCTGTCGGTCGCCCTGGTCCTGGGCGCCTGCACCACACCGGAGGAGCAGGGGCGAGCGGCCGCGGCTTCCCCCGACCCGCCCGCCCCGACCGCCGCGGCTTCGCCGACCACCACCGCGCCGCCGTCGGCGACCGGCGCACCGCCGACTTCCGCTCCCCCGCCGCCGACCACCACCGCCGCGCCCGCGTGGGTGGTCGGTGCGACACCGCTGCCGTTGCGGCCGGACGGGTTCGGCCAGGTGCTGCCGACCCCCGCCGTGCTGGCCGACCGGGCGCTGCCGACCGCGGACCTGCTCCCCCCGCCCGCGGACGGCCGGTTCGCGGCGACGGTGGCGCCGGTTCCGGACGCGGTGGTGGCGCGCAGCACCTGGCAGCCGGGGTGCCCGGTGGCGCTGGCGGAGCTGCGGTACCTGACGATGTCGTTCTGGGGGTTCGACGGCAAGGCGCACACCGGGGAGATGATCGTGAACGCCTCGGCCGCCGAGGGGGTGGCGGGGGTGTTCCGGGCGCTGTACGCGGAGCGCTTCCCGATCGAGGAGATGCGGGTGACGGCCGCGCCGGAGCTGGACCTGGCGCCCACCGGGGACGGGAACAACACCGGGGCGTTCGTCTGCCGCAAGGGCAGGAAGCTGTCGTCGTGGTCGGCGCACGCGTACGGGTTGGCGTTGGACATCAACCCGTTCTGCAACCCCTACGTCCAGGGCGACCTGGTGCTGCCGGAACTGGCGTCGTCCTATGTGGACCGCAAGAACCGCCGCCCCGGCATGGTGTTCGCCGGGGACACGGCCGTGCGCGCCTTCGCCGCGATCGGGTGGTCGTGGGGCGGGGAGTGGTCTTCGCCGAAGGACATCCAGCACTTCTCCGCGCTGGGGCGGTGACGGCGTGACCGTGGTGAAGTCGGTGCTGCTGTTCGTGGTGGCAGCGGTGGCGGAGATCGGCGGGGCGTGGCTGGTCTGGCAGGGCATCCGGGAGAACCGGGGCTGGGTGTGGGTGCTCGGCGGGGTGCTGGCGCTGGGGGCCTACGGGTTCGTGGCGACGTTGCAGCCCGACGCGGCGTTCGGGCGGGTGCTGGCCGCCTACGGCGGGGTCTTCGTGGTGGGGTCGTTGCTGTGGGCGGTGGTGGCGGACGGGTTCCGGCCGGACCGGTGGGACGTGCTGGGGGCGTCGGTGTGCCTGGTGGGCGTCGTGCTGATCATGTACGCGCCGCGCTGACGCGGTGCGGGCCACGACGACGCCGTGCCCGCACCACCCGGCAGTGGTGGGCCCGCAGTCCTGCGGGCCCACCCCACGCGCTGTTCAGCTCTTCGGGGTCGGCTCCTGGTCTGCGGTGGTGTCACCGTTGTTGCCGTTGCCGCCGAAGCCGCGGAAGACCTTGCCCGCGGCGTTGGAGAGGGTGCCGCCCACGTCGTTGAGGATCTTCACCAGGGGATCGGTGGAGTTGTTGAAGGAGTCCTTGTAGGACTTGGCCGCCGACTTCATGTCGTCGCCGAGGTTGCTGGTGGGGGCGTCGTCGTCGCGGCGGGGGTACTCGCCCGCGAGGATGGCCCGGTACTCCGCCGAGGCGGCCCAACGCTGGAGCTGGGCGGCGCGGACGACGGCGAACGGGTGGCTCATGCCCTCGACGTTGCGCAGCTTGTGGATGCTGTCGCGGATGTCGTCGACCTCCTCGTACTCGCGCGCCTGCTGCAGGAACGAGGGGATGTCGATCTGGGTCAGGTCGGTGCCGCCCGCGAGGTAGACGTGCGTGCGGAGGGCGGCGGCCGGGTCCTGGGCGCACAGCAGGCCCGCGCGGTCGCAGGTCAGCTCCGCCTTGCGGAACCACTCGCGCAGGGCGGCGATGACCGCGCGCAGGGCGAGGGCGCCCGCGGGCAGGAAGGCGATGGTCAACTGGAGGTGCAGCAGGCGCATCAGCAGGGTGCGCAGCACCGCTTGCCCGGAGAGCACGTGGCCCATCTCGTGGCCGATGACGAACCGCAGGCTCTCGGTGTCCAGCGCCTCGACCAGGCCGGTGGTGAGCACGATGAACGGCTCGTCGATGCCCACCGTCATGGCGTTGGCCACCGGGTTGCGCTCGACGAAGAGCTTGGGGACGACGTCGAGGTCGAGGGTCTCCGCGCACTCGTTGCGCAGGCGGTCGAGCTTCGGGTACTGGTTCTCCCCCACCCGGATCGCCGAGGCCAGGGCCATCAGCCGCTCGCCGCGCTCGGAGAACAGGCCCGCGGCGCCCTTGAGCACCTCGGAGACGCCGGGGACCGCGCGCAGCGTGGCCATCGCGCCCCGGTCCACCGGGTGCTCGTACGCGCGCGGGCTGATGCGGGCGAAGCGCACCCGCGTCGACGACTGCGAGACCTCGTTCACGTCGTTGACACCGTTGTCCGGACTGTCGGTCACTGTGTTCCCCGTTTCTCCCCTTGGATTCGCCACCACAGTAGGCCGGTTCGGGGAAGCGGGGGGCGATTTGTCCACAACCCCAGGGACATATCGGGGATGTCCCCCACCCTCGGGGCCAGTTGTCCACAGGCGGCGGTCGCGACCACGCGGCCGTCGGCAGGCGCGACTAGATTCGCGGTCGGCGGATCAGCCGGTCCGCCGCCGGACCAGCCAGGAAGAAGGAGCGCATGAGCCTCGACCGCCCGGTCGCGCCCGACCCGTACGAGCTGCTGCCCGCCGTGGCCTCGTTCACCGTCACCTCCGACGACGTGGCCGACGGCGCGAAGCTCGACCTCGCGCACGTGCACGACTCCGCGAACGGCGCGAACACCTCCCCCGCGCTGTCGTGGAGCGGCGCCCCCGAGGGCACCAGGAGCTACGTCGTCACCTGCTTCGACCCGGACGCCCCGATCCCCGGCGGGTTCTGGCACTGGGTCGCGGTGAACATCCCCGCCGACACCACCTCGCTGCCGCGGGGCGCGGGCGCCGACGACGCGTCGCTGCCCGGGGGCGCGTTCCACGTGGCCAACGACATGGGCGCGCACGGGTACGCGGGGGCCGCGCCGCCGCAGGGCGACCAGGACCACCGCTACTACTTCGTGGTGCACGCGGTCGACGTGGACGCCCTGGAGGTCGACGGCTCGACCAGCCCGGCGGTCGTCAGCTTCAACCTGGCCTTCCACACCCTGGGGCGGGCCGTGCTGACCCCGACCTACCGGCACTGACGGCGGGGAATGCCGGAGCCGGTCGATGGGGTTGGATGAGGCGTGCGCTTCGATCTGGTGATCATCGGGACCGGCTCCGGCAACTCGCTCCTCGACCCGCGGTTCGCGGGTCTGAAGGTGGCGTTGGTGGAGCGCGGGGTGTTCGGCGGGACCTGCCTCAACGTGGGCTGCATCCCGACCAAGATGTTCGTCCACACCGCGGACATCGCGCTGATGCCGTCGTCGTCGTCGAAGCTGGGGGTCGACGAGACGCTGGACGCGGTGCACTGGCCGCAGATCCGCGACCGGATCTTCGGCCGGATCGACCCGATCGCCGCGGGCGGCCGGGAGTACCGGACCAGCCACCCGGACAACGCCAACGTGACGGTGTTCGCGGGCGAGGCCCGGTTCACCGGCGACCGCACGCTGGAGATCACCCCGAACGACGGGTCGGACCCGGTGACCATCTCCGGTGAGCGCGTGGTGCTCGCCGCGGGCGGGCGCGCGGTGGTCCCGGACATCCCCGGCATCGACGAGGTCGAGTACCACACCAGCGACACGGTGATGCGGCTGGAGAAGCTGCCCGCGCGGATGGTCGTGATCGGGGGCGGGTTCATCGCCGCCGAGTTCGCGCACGTGTTCTCCGCCTACGGCGTCGAGGTGACCGTGGTCGCCCGCGGCGGGGTGCTGCTGCGCCAGGAGGACCGCGACATCAGCGAGCGGTTCACCGAGCTGGCCCGGCAGCGCTGGGACCTGCGGCTGGGCCGCCAGGTCCGCCGGGTCGCCAAGACCGACACCGGGGTCCTGGTCGAGCTGGACGACGGCACGACCGCCGAGGGCGAGGTGCTGCTGCTGGCCACCGGCCGCACGCCCAACTCCGACCGGCTCGACGTCGCCAGGGGCGGCATCGAGGTCACCGGGTCCGGGCACGTGGTGGTCGACGAGTACCAGCGGACCACCGCGGAGGGCGTCTGGGCGCTGGGCGACATCAGCTCCCCGTGGGAGCTCAAGCACGTGGCCAACCACGAGGCGCGGGTCGTGCAGCACAACCTGCTGCACCCCGACGACCTGATCGCCGCCGACCACCGCTTCGTCCCGCACGCGGTGTTCACCGCCCCGCAGATCGCCTCGGTCGGCCTCACCGAGCAGCAGGCCGCCGACCGGGGCGTCCGGTACGTGACCGCGACCCAGGACTACGCGGGCATCGCCTACGGCTGGGCCATGGAGAACACCACCGGCTTCGCCAAGCTGCTGGCCGACCCGGCGACCGGGCAGTTGCTCGGCGCGCACATCCTCGGCCCGCAGGCGCCCACCCTGATCCAGCCGCTGATCCAGGCCATGAGCTTCGGCCTGGACGCCAGGTCGATGGCCAGGGGTCAGTACTGGGTCCACCCGGCGATGCCCGAGCTGATCGAGAACGCCCTGCTCAACCTGCCCCTGGACTGATCCCCGACCCCGGCCGGTCCGGCAGCGGGCCGGACGGGGCGGTCAGGCGGTGCGGGTCCGGCCCGCGGCGTGACCCACCACGGCCTGGACCGCGATGACGGCCAGGATCAGCAGCAGCGACGAGGTCCAGCCGCCGGTCAGCGCGTGCAGGAAGCCGAAGGCGAACGGGCCGAGGGCGCCGATCAGGTAGCCGAGGCTCTGCGCCATGGCCGAGAGCGTGGCGGTGTCGGCGGCGCTGCCGGTGCGCAGCGAGATGACCATCACCGCCAGCGAGAACACGCTCATGCCCACACCGACGAGGACCGCCCAGAGCAGCGGGGCCGCGGCGGGCGCCAGCCACAGGCCCAGCACGCCCACCCCGCCGATCAGGGTCATGCCGACGATCCAGGCCGACTGGTCGCGGGCGCGGGCGGCCAGCGGCGGCACCAGCAGGCTCACCGGGACCCCGATGAGGCTGGTGATGGCCAGCATCAGCCCCGCCGTGTCGCGGTGCAGTCCCGCGTCGACGAACAGCTCGGGCATCCACCCCATCACGGTGTAGGCGACGAGGGCCTGCAGGCCGAAGAACGCCGTCACCGTCCACGCCAGCCGGTTGCGCAGCAGCGACCGGCCCGCGACCGCCGCAGCGGCCGCCGCGACGTCGGCTTCGGTGTCGGAGTGGCGGGCCCCCAACGACCACACCAGCAGCGCCCCGGCGCCGAGCAGCGCCCACGCCGCCAGCGCGCCGCGCCAGCCGCCCAGGGCGGTCGAGAGCGGGGAGGTCAGGGCCGCACCGAGGCCGCCGCCCGCGGCCAGCGCCGCCGTGTACACGCCGGTGACCACGCCCACCCGCCCCGGGAAGGCGGACTTGATCACGACCGGGATCAGCACGTTGCCCACCGCGATCCCGGCGCAGGCGACCAACGTGCCCGCCAGGACCACCCACGGGCCGTCGAGGACGCGCAGCAGCAGGCCCAGGGTCAGCACCGCCATCGCCGCGCCGACCGCGCGGGCCATGCCCAGCGACCGGCCGACCTTGGGGGCGAGCACGCCCGCGGCGCCGAAGCAGACCGCGGGGACGGCCGTGAGCAGGCCCGCCCAGGTCTCCCCGGCGCCCACCGAGACCCGGACCTCCTCCAGCACCGAGGCCAGGCTGGTGACGGCCGGGCGCAGGTTCGCCGCCGCGCAGGCCACGCCCGCGACCAGCAGCGGAGTACCGAGCAGCGCGGTGTTGCGACGTCCCGCCCCGAGCTTGCGTCCTGATGGCCCACTGTGCGACAGGGTGTCCATGGCACTCTTGACGTTCCCGGCGACCTGGGTACCCGTGGGCGACTGCGGGCAGCGCTGGACCGTCATGGACCGAGTATGACAAACGTAGGATGTTTGACCGAGAGGATGGCGCTGTGCCGCTGGCCACTACCCGGCGATCGGGCCTCGTCGACCAGGTGATCGAGCAGATGCGTTCGGCCATCGCAGGCGGGGAGTGGAAGGTCGGGGAGCGCATCCCGACCGAACCCGAACTCGTCGCCGCCCTCGGCGTGGGCCGCAACACCGTGCGCGAGGCGGTCCGCGCCCTCTCGCACGCCGGTCTCCTGGAGGTCCGCCAGGGCGACGGCACCTTCGTCCGGGCGACCAGCGAGTTCTCCGGCGCGGTGCGCAGGCTCGCGGGCACCGAGCTGCGCGACGTGCTCCAGGTCCGGCGCATCCTGGAGGTCGAGGGCGCCAGGATGGCCGCCGAGCACCGCACCGAAGCCGACCTGACGGAGCTGACCGAGCTGCTCGCCCAGCGGGACCGGTCGATGGTCGCCAAGGACTACGAGGCGGGCGTCGACCAGGACGCGGCCTTCCACATCGCCGTGGTGCGCTGCTCGCACAACGCCCTGCTCGCCGAGCTGTACTCCGGTCTCACCGAGATCGTCCGCGCCTCGGTCGCCAGCACGGTCGACGCCGCCCCGCGCAACGCCGACATCGACCACGGCGGCCTGCTCACCGCCATCCGCGAGCGCGACGCCGACCGCGCGGCCGCCGAGGCGGGCGGCTTCCTCGACGAGCTGATCGCGGGCATCGAGGCCGACTGAGCGCCCGCCGCCGGGACGCCGGTGGCGGTGCGCGGCGGTCCAGGCCGGGATTTTGTCGCTGGTGCCCGGGTGGGTGGTCACCGGGCCGGCGGTTGCGGGGGTGGTCGCCTGCTTTGAGGACAGGCTCTAGGGCGCGCCCGGCGGCACGAACGGCAGCCCGGGGGTCGCCCCCCGGTCGAGCAGCCGCAGCACCGCGTCGGTGTCGAGGTGGTCGGCGACCAGGTCACCGAGCAGGTCGAGCTGACCGGCGCGGGCGGCGGCGAACGAGACGTCCTCGGCCCCGCGGAACCCGTCGCGGCCGGACCAGGCCGCGACCCGGCGCAGCAGGGCGCGGCGCACGCCGTCGTCCTCCAGCAGCCCGTGCCAGTGGGTGCCCAGGACCGCCCCGGACACCGCCCCCTCCCCGGAGCCGTCGGGGAGGATCAGCAGGCCGGGCAGGCCGGTGCGCACGACCCGGCCGTGGTGGATCTCGTAGCCGGTGGCCGGGACGCCGAAGGCGGTCCCGGTCGGGCGGGTCAGGGTCTTCTCCTCGGCGAACTCGAAGTCGACGTCGAGCAGGCCCAGCCCGTCGACCACGCCCGCGCCGGACTCCACCCGGTCCTCGATGCGCGCGCCGAGCATCTGGAAGCCGCCGCAGATCCCCAGCACCGGCAACCCCTTGGCGGCGTGCGCGGCGACCGCGTCGGCCAGTCCGGTCGAGCGCAGCCAGGCCAGGTCGGCGACGGTGGACTTCGACCCGGGCAGCACCACCAGGTCGGCGTCGGCCAGCCGCGAGGGCTCGGTGACGAACCGCACCGACACCCCCGGCTCGCAGGCCAGCGCCTCGACGTCGGTGGCGTTGGAGATGCGCGGCAGCCGCACCACCGCGACCCGCAGCCACTGCGAGCCCAGCGCGGGCGCGGGCCTGCCGACGACCCCGTCGGCGGTGTAGGACAGCGAGTCCTCCGCGTCGAGCCACAGCTCCTCCCGCCACGGCAGCACCCCCAGCACCGGGCGGCCGGTCAGCCCGCGCAACTGGACCAGCCCGGGGTCGAGCAGCGCGGGGTCGCCGCGGAACTTGTTGACCACGAACCCGCTGACCAGCGCCTGGTCGGCGGCGTCGAGCAGGGCCAGGGTGCCGAACAGGTGCGCGAACACCCCGCCGCGGTCGATGTCGCCGACCACCAGCACCGGCAGCCCGGCGGCGCGCGCCAAGCCCATGTTGGCGATGTCGGTGGCGCGCAGGTTGATCTCGGTCGGCGACCCGGCGCCCTCGCAGACCACCGCCTCGTAGTCCGCGCGCAGCCCGGCGAGGGTGTCCAGCACGGTCGTCATCAGCTCGGCCTTGCGCTCCCGGTACGACACCGCGCTCGCCACCCCCACCGGCCTGCCCAGCACCACCACCTGCGAGCTGCGGTCGGACCCGGGCTTGAGCAGCACCGGGTTGAACCGCACCGACGGTTCCAGCCCGCACGCGGCGGCCTGCACCGCCTGCGCCCGGCCGATCTCACCGCCGTCCGGGGTGACCATCGAGTTGTTCGACATGTTCTGCGCCTTGAACGGCGCCACCCGCACCCCGCGGCGGGCCAACCAGCGGCACAGACCGGCAACGAGGACGCTCTTGCCCGCGTCCGACGTCGTGCCCGCGACCAGCAGTGCTCCGACCATCCGCGCGTTGCCTCCCCGCTCGTCGTACCCGGCTGCCATCATCCCGGTCATGCCCGTCGCATCGGTCACCGCCGTCCTGGTGCACAGCCCCTACCTGGGTCCGGCGACCCTGCGCCCGCTCGCGGACGCGCTCGCCGGGTCCGGCCGCCCCGCGTTCCTGCTGGACCTGCTGCCCAGCGTGGTGGCGCCGCCGGTGCACCAGCGGCTGATCGGGGCGTTCGCCGACGCGGTGTCCGACGCCGGGCTGGCCGGTCCGCTGGCCCTGGTCGGGCACGGCGGGGCCGGGCCGCTGCTGCCCGCGTTCGCCGACGAGCTGGCCGACGCCGGGGGGCTGGACGTGGCCGCGCTGGTCTACCTCGACGCCGAGCTGCCCACGCCGGGGCTGAGCCTGCGCGAACTGGACCCCGCCCGGTACGCGGCGATGCGCGCCGACGAGGGCCGGTGGGGCGAGGGCGCGGCCGGGCTGGTGGCCGAGCCGGGCCTGCGGGCGGCGATCGTCGACGAGCTGCCCGAGGTGCCGCACGCCTACCTCAAGGAGGCCCGGCCGAGCGTGCCGTGGACCGGCCCGGCCGGGTACGTCGGCCTGTCGCACCCGGCCGACCTGGTCGAGGCGCGGGCGAACGGGTGGCCGACCCGGGACCTGGACCTGCACCACCTGGCGTGCGCGACCGCGCCGGAACCGGTCGCGCGCGCCGTGCTGGAGGTGCTCGCCGACCTCGGGCTCGGCCCGGTCACGGCAGGGTGAGGATCTCCGCGCCGGAGTCGGTGACCAGGACCGTGTGCTCGAACTGGGCGGTCCAGCTCTTGTCCTTGGTGGTGACGGTCCAGTTGTCGTCCCACATGTCCCACTCGATGCCGCCGAGGGTGATCATCGGCTCGATGGTGAAGGTCATGCCCGGCTCGATCTCGGTGCGCACGCTGGTGTCCTCGTAGTGCAGGACGACCAGGCCGCTGTGGAACGAGCGGCCGATGCCGTGGCCGGTGAAGTCGCGGACCACGCCGTAGCCGAAGCGGCGGGCGTAGGCCTCGATCACCCGGCCGACCACGTTGAGCTGGCGGCCGGGGCGCACCGCCTTGATCGCGCGCATGGTGGCCTCGTGCGTGCGCTCCACCAGCAGCCGGTTCTCCTCGGCGACCTCGCCCGCGAGGAAGGTGGCGTTCGTGTCGCCGTGCACGCCGCCGATGAACGCGGTGACGTCGATGTTGACGATGTCGCCGTCCTCGATCACCGTCGAGTCCGGGATGCCGTGGCAGATGACCTCGTTGAGCGAGACGCAGCAGGACTTGGGGAAGCGCCGGTAGCCCAGGGTCGAGGGGTAGGCGTGGTGGTCGAGCAGGAACTCGTGCACCACCGCGTCGATGTCATCGGTGGTCGCCCCCGGCTTGACCGCCTCGCCACCGGCCCGCAGGGCCTGCGCGGCGATCCGCCCGGCCACCCGCATCGCCTCGACGACCTCGGGCGGCTGCACGTGCGGGTCGGTGTTCTTGCGCGGCGCGGGCTTGTCCACGTACTCCGGCCGCGCGATCGACGACGGCACGGCACGGCGCGGGGCCTGCACTCCTGGGCTCAACGGGGTACGCACGGACATGGCCACCACATTACGACCACCCCCGATCGGGGTGTCACCCGACGGCGGCGAGGAACCGGCCGGTCGCGGTGACCGCGGTGCCGGACTGGCCGACGTCGGTGAGCAGCACGGCGAACGCCAGGTCGCCGCGGTAGCCGACGAACCAGCCGTGCGAGCGCGTGCCGTCGCCGAACTGGGCGGTGCCGGTCTTGCCGCGCACGTCGCCGTAGGGCGCCAGCGCGCCCGCGGTGCCGCCCGCCACGACCTCGCGCATCATGCCGCGCACCTGCTCCAGCACGGCGGCGGGCAGCGGCTCCTGCTGCTCGTCGACCTGGGTCTCGGCGCCGCGCACCAGCACCGGCCTGGGCACCGACCCGGATGCCACGGTGGCGGTGACCACCGCCATGCCGAACGGGCTGGCCACGACCTTGCCCTGGCCGAAGCCGTCCTCGGCGCGCTCGTTGACGTCCGGGGCGGCGGGCACGGAACCGGTGATGGTGGTGATCCCGGGCACGACGTAGTCCAGGCCCAGGCCCAGCTTCTTCGCCATGGCGGTCAGGTCGCCCGCGCCCATCCTGGTGGCCAGGTCGGCGAAGGTGGTGTTGCAGGAGAAGGCGAAGGCGCTGCGCAGCGGGACGACGCCCTTGTCGAACCTGCCGCTGTTGGGGATCTCCCGGCCGTTGACCACGATCGCGGGCGGGCAGCCCAGGGGCGTCTCACCGGTGACCGTGCCCGCCGCGATGGCCTGCGCGGCGGTGACGATCTTGAAGGTGGAGCCCGGCGGGTAGCGGCCGGTGAGCGCGAGCTGGCCCGCCGCGTCGGCCGGGGCGTTCTGCGCCACGGCGAGCAGGTCGCCGGTGGAGGGCTGGATGGCCACGATCATCGACGGGGTGGCCTCGCCCGCGATGGCGGCCTGCGCGGCCTGCTGGACCCGGGTGCTCAGCGCCAGGCTGACCGCCTTGGCGGGCTCGGCGGGCTTGTCGTGCAGCACCTGGCTCTCGTTGCCCGCGCTGTCGACGGTGTAGACCCGCCACCCGGCCTTGCCCTGCACCTGGTCCTCGATCACCTTGCGGACGGCGGGCATCAGGGTGGGCGCGAGGGCGCGGTCGGCGGGCAGCAGCCGCGACTCGGCGGGGAAGCGGACGCCGGGCAGGTCGTAGATGAGCGACTTGACCTTCTGGTAGTCGGCGTCGCGCAGTGCCACCACCTGGTAGCCGCCCGCCCCCGCCGCCTTGGCGCCGTCGAGGATGCTCTGCGCGGTGATCGTCGGGTCGATCCCGGACAGCGCCTGCGCGAGCTGACCGGCGACGGCGTTCGCGTCCCCGGCCTTGTCCTGGTCGAACAGCACCGAGACGACCCGCTCCGGGTTCAGCACCGGGGTGCCGTCGCGGTCGAGCACCGGCGCCAGGGTCGCCTCGGAGTCCTCCACGGCGAGGCTCTGCTGCGCGCCCAGCTCCGGGTGCAGCACCGTGGGCGCCCACCGGACCTTCCACGCGTCGTCGCCGCCGACCAGCTCGAAGGAGCTGTCGTAGGTCCACCGCCGGTTGCGGCCGAGGTCCCAGGTGATCTCGAAGGCGGCCTTGGCCGTGCCCTGGCCGGTGTCGACCTTGTCCACCCTGGCGATCACGGTCGAGGGCTTGAGCGCGGTCCGCACCTTGTCCATCAGCGCCCGCGCCGACTCCGGCGAGTCGGTCTGCTGCGAGGCCGTCGCCGAATCACCCCCGGCGAAGGCGGCCAGGAATTGCTGGGCGGCCTGCTCCGGGCCGGTTTCGGAACCGAACACCCCGCACCCGGACAGCGGCAGGGCGACGAGCAGGGCGGTGAGCAGGGCCGCGGGACGGCGGGAGGAAGCGCGCACGGCGTGGAGTATGCCCGTCCCACGTCGGGGGCGGGTCAGAACAGCACCGTGGCGTACTGCCCGACCTGGGTGAACCCGACCCGGTCGTAGACGGCGCGGGCCGGGGTGTTGTAGGCGTTGACGTAGAGGCTGGCGGTGCGCCCCATGGCCGTGACCAGCCGGTTGACCACCGCGGCGGTCCCGCCGCCTGCCAGCCCCTCACCGCGCCGGTCGGGGTGCACCCACACGCCCTGGATCTGCCCGACGGCACCGGACAGCGCCCCGATCTCGGCCTTGAACACCACGTCGCGGCCGTCGAACCGGGCGAACGCCCGCCCGGCCGCGATCAGCTCGGCGACCCGGGCCCGGTAGCCCGCCCCGCCGTCACCGACCCGGGGGTCGATGCCGACCTCCTCGATGAACATGGCGATCGCCGCGGGCAGGTACCGCTCCAGTTCCTCCGGCCGCACCGGCCGCACCAGCGGGTCGGGCGCGACCCGCGGCGGCTCGGAGATGGCCATCAGCGGCTGGTCCGCCCGCACCTCGCGGGCCGGGCCCCAGTCGTTCTCCAGCTCCGCCCACAGCCCCAGGACCTGCTCGGCGGGCCCGACCATCGACGAGCACATCCGCCGCCTGCGCACCGCGCGGTCGGCGAACGCCCGCAGTGCCGACCGCTTGCCGCGCAACGGGATCAGGTTCGGCCCGGCGAAGCACAGCGCGTCGAGCCGCCCGCCCCCGCGCAGCCCGCGGGGGTCGCACCCCCACACTTCGCCACCGAGGCGCCACGGGTCCAACCCGACCGATTCCACCCGCGACGCGACCATGCAGGACGCCACGGGATCGGCGGTCAGCACGGCGCGCACCGCCTGGTCATCCCGTTCGTCGAGCAGCCTCGCTCCTGCCAGCCGCAACACCCCTCAAGACTGCCAGACAATCCCCGGGTCCGAAATCCGAGGATCACCCAACCCCGGCCGAGCCCCGTCACGGGGGCCCGAACCGCGGGGCTCGGGGGATCTAGCCGACGCTGACGACCGGTGCGCCGGTCTCGCCGTCAACCGGTTCGCCCATCTCCTCGGCGATGCGCATGGCTTCTTCGATGAGGGTTTCCACGATCTGCGCTTCCGGGACGGTCTTGATGACCTCGCCGCGCACGAAGATCTGCCCCTTGCCGTTGCCGGAGGCGACACCGAGGTCGGCTTCGCGGGCTTCGCCGGGGCCGTTGACGACGCAGCCCATGACCGCCACCCGCAGCGGGACCTCCAAGCCCTCCAGACCGGCGGTGACCTGCTCGGCGAGGGTGTAGACGTCGACCTGGGCCCGCCCGCAGGACGGGCAGGAGACGATTTCCAGCTTGCGCGGTCGTAGGTTGAGCGATTGCAGGATCTGGGTGCCGACCTTGACCTCTTCGACCGGCGGGGCCGACAGCGAGACCCGGATGGTGTCGCCGATGCCCTGGCGCAGCAGCGCCCCGAACGCGACGGCGGACTTGATCGTGCCCTGGAACGCCGGGCCCGCCTCGGTGACACCGAGGTGCAGCGGGTAGTCGCACTGCTCGGCGAGGAGTTCGTAGGCGCGGATCATGACCACGGGGTCGTTGTGCTTGACCGAGATCTTGAGGTCGTGGAAGTCGTGCTCGGCGAACAGCGACGCCTCCCACAACGCCGACTCCGCCAACGCCTCCGGGGTGGCCTTGCCGTACTTGGCCAGCAGGCGGGGGTCCAGGGACCCGGCGTTGACACCGATGCGGATCGGGGTGCCGTGGTCCTTCGCCGCCTGGGCGATCTCCTTGACCTGGTCGTCGAACTTGCGGATGTTGCCCGGGTTCACCCGCACCGCCGCGCACCCGGCCTCGATCGCGGCGAAAACGTACTTGGGCTGGAAGTGGATGTCGGCGATCACCGGGATCTGCGACTTCGCCGCGATCGCGGGCAGCGCCGCCGCGTCGTCCTGCGACGGACACGCCACCCGGACGATGTCGCACCCGGCGGCGGTCAACTCCGCGATCTGCTGCAACGTCGCGTTGACATCCGAGGTCAGGGTCGTGGTCATCGACTGCACCGAGATCGGGTGCTCGCTGCCCACACCCACCGACCCCACCTGCAACTGCCGGGTCTTGCGGCGCTCCGACAACACCGGGGGCGGCATGGGCGGCATGCCGAGCATCACGTCGGACATCGTCTCTTCTGACCTCTCTGCGAACAGCTACTGGGGTAGTCGGATCGGGTTGATCACGTCGGCGGTCACCGTCAGCAGCACGACCGCGCCGCCGAGGATGACGAAGACCATGGTGACCCCCGCGAGCTTGTTGTAGTCGACCGGGCCGCCCGGCGCCTTGCCGCGCAGCTTGCGCAGGGCGTCGCGCACCCGCTCGTAGAGCACCACCGCGATGTGCCCACCGTCGAGCGGGAGCAGCGGCAGCAGGTTGAACACCCCGACGAAGAAGTTCAGCGCCGCGAGCATCAGCACGAAGATCGACCAGATGCCCTGCTCGGCGGCGTCGGCGCCGATGACGCTGGCACCGACCACGCTGACCGGCCGCTCCGGGTCGTCCTCGCCGCCGATGGCCCGCACGACCGCGGGGATCTTCTTCGGGAAGTTCATCAGACCTTCCCAGGTCTTGGCGAACATGTCCCCGGTGAACACCAGCGTCCCCCCCAGGGCGGCGCCCCCGCTGTAGGGGACGCTGTCGCTGAGCGAGATGCCGACGGCACCGACGCGTTCCAACCTGTTGTCCTGGCTGCCCTTGGTCGCGTCCACCTGGGCCCGCTGGACGGTGGCCACGTCCATCGTCACGGTACGCCGCTCGCCGTCGCGGACGACGTCGAAGCGGTTCGGGCCGCTCAGGACGCGCACCTTGGCGACCATGTCCCGCCAGGTGGAGACGGTCTCGCCGTTGACGGCGACGATCTCGTCACCCTCCTGGATGCCCGCCGCGGCGGCGGGCGAGGGGTCGTTCGGACCGCACTGGGGCAGCGTCAACTCCACCCGGTCCTGGGTCGGCACGGCGCAGGCGGTGGCGCCGACGATCGGGCGGAGGTCGGTGTTGGGCAGACCCATGGTGACGGCCATCAAGTACAGGATGATGAAGCCCAGGACGAAGTGCGTCAGCGAGCCCGCGGACATCACCACCACGCGCTTCCACGTGGAGTAGCGCCACATCGCCCGGGGCGCCTCTTCGGGTGTCACCGGGTCGAGCGCCGTCATGCCCGCGATGTCGCAGAAACCGCCACCGGGGATGATCTTCAGGCCGTACTCGGTCTCCCCCCGGCGGAAAGAGAACACCTTCGGGCCGAATCCGATGAAGTACCGGCGCACCTTCATGCCGAAGGCCTTGGCGGTCAGCATGTGACCCGCCTCGTGCAGCGCCACCGACAGCCCGATGCCCAGCGCGAACAGCACCAGCCCCAGCAGCCAAACCACCACGGTCAGTTCCCTCCCTGCCCGGGGACCGGGCCGGCTATCGCGGCGAGCAGTTCGCGCGCTCGGACACGGGCCCAGTGCTCGGCGGCGAGCACCTCGTCCACGTCGCGCGGCGCGGTCGTCCACGCGCTGGCGTCGTCGAGAACCCTCGACACAGTGTCCACAATTACTGTGAAGGTGGTGTCGCCTCGCAGGAACGCGGCCACGGCCTCCTCGTTCGCCGCGTTGAACACCGCGGGCAGGCACCCGCCCGCGGTGCCGACCTCCCGGGCGATCCGCACGGCCGGGAAGGTCTCCTCGTCGAGCGGCTCGAAGGTCCACTCGCTGGCGGTGGACCAGTCGCACGCCCTGGCCGCCCCGGGCACCCGGTCCGGCCAGGCCAGCGCCAGGGCGATCGGCAGCCGCATGTCCGGCGGGCTGGCCTGCGCCAGCGTGGAGCCGTCGGTGAAGGTGACCATGGAGTGCACGATCGACTGCGGGTGCACGACCACGTCGATCCGGTCGTAGGGCACCCCGAACAGCAGGTGCGCCTCGATCAGCTCCAGCGCCTTGTTGACCAGGGTCGCCGAGTTGACCGTGATGACCGGGCCCATCGCCCAGGTCGGGTGCGCCAGCGCCTGCTCGGCGGTGACCCCGGCCAGCTCGGCGCGCTTGCGCCCGCGGAACGGCCCGCCGGAGGCGGTGAGCACGAGCCGGTCGACCTCCTCGGCCCGGCCGCCGCGCAGCGCCTGGGCCATCGCCGAGTGCTCGGAGTCGACCGGGATCAGCTGGCCGGGCTCGGCCGCGGCCAGCACCAGGGAGCCGCCCGCGATCAGCGACTCCTTGTTCGCCAGCGCCAGCCGGGCGCCGGTGGCCAGCGCCGCCAGCGTGGGGGCCAGGCCGCGGGAGCCGGTGACGCCGTTGAGCACCACGTCCGCGGGCTCGGCGCCGATCAGCTCCAGCAGCGCGTCCGGGCCGGTGTGCACCCGGACGCCGTGCGGTCGGAGCAGGTCGCGCACCTGCTCGGCCGCGGCCGGGTCGGGGACGGCGACGGCGGGGACGCGGTGGCGGACCGCCTGCTCGACGAGCAGCGCCGGGTCGGAACCACCGGCGGCCAGGCCCGCGACGGTGAACCGGCCGGGGTTGGCCGCGACCACGTCGAGCGCCTGGGTGCCGATGGACCCGGTCGAGCCCAGGAGCAGCACGGAGCGCGGGTCGTCGTCACCGCGCGCGGGGGGAAGTGTCATCCCGGTCATTGTTCCCGACGCCCGGCCTGTTCCCGCACACACGGTCGGCGACCGGGGTGCCCCCGCGCGCAGGCCGGGGTACGACCGTTCGGCGCAACCCCGAAAAAAGTTCCCGGTTCGCGCTTAAACCGAACGGGATATGGGCATCTCACCGTCAGCACGGAAAGACTTCGGCGAAAATGCCCGAGGTCATGAGGAAGGAGCTTCGATGGGCATCATCGGCTGGATTGTTCTCGGTTTGCTGGCCGGTCTCATCGCCAAGGCCATCATGCCTGGTAAGGACCCGGGTGGCATCATCATCACGATGATCCTCGGCGTTGTCGGCGCCATCATCGGCGGGTTCATCGGAAACGCGATCTTCGGCGGCGGACTCTCGACCTTCTTCTCGATCCGCACCTGGCTGCTCGCCATTCTCGGCTCGATCATCCTGCTGGGCATCTACCGCCTGGTCACCGGCAACCGGGCACGCGCGTAAGACCCCTGTCACACCCGAGGGCGCCACGGACACCGTGGCGCCCTCGGCGCGTCCCGGTGTGGGACGATTGCGGCGCAGGACGACAGTTCATCGTTGGAGGGTGACGTGGCGAGCACTGGGCTGGAGAAGCGGAAGTCGACCGAGGCCGCGAACACGGTGAGCCCGGTGGACGAGCCGTCCGCCGCGTGGGGCTGGCACGGCGGCTTCCCCAAGGGCACCCTGATCTCGGGGGTGTTCGTCGGCCTGGCCATGTTCGCCATGCTGATCGGCAACCACGAGTCGCACACCGAGGACATCTGGCTGATCGGCACCGGCGCGCTGATCCTCGCGGGCATCGGCTGGAAGATCCACAAGAGCCGCACCGCCTGGCGCCGCTGAGGCTTGTACCGCACCGCCCCCGGCCCGGCCACCGGGTGGGGCGTCCGACCACGTGCTGGGCACCCGTTGCCACATGCGCATGAGCGCAGTTGTGTCTGACCTGTCACCGCAACGACAGGAAGGCACGCCATGTCCGTCACGGACGAACTGCTCGCCAACAACGCCACCTACGCTGCGTCCTTCTCCGGGCCGCTGCCGCTGCCGCCCGCCAAGGGCGTCGCCGTGCTGGCCTGCATGGACGCCCGGCTCAACGTCTACGGCGCGCTCGGCCTCGCCGAGGGCGAGGCGCACGTGATCCGCAACGCGGGCGGTGTGGTCACCGAGGACGAGATCCGCTCGCTGGCCATCAGCCAGCGGCTGCTGGGCACCCGGGAGATCATCCTCATCCACCACACCGACTGCGGGATGCTCACCTTCACCGACCAGGACTTCCGCGACAGCATCCAGGAGGACACGGGCGTGCGCCCCTCCTGGTCGGCGGAGGCGTTCGGCGACCTCGACGCCGACGTCCGCCAGTCCGTCGCCCGGATCAAGGCCAGCCCGTTCATCCCGCACACCGACCAGGTCCGCGGCTTCGTCTTCGACGTGGCGACGGGCAAGCTCAACGAGGTCGCCTGACCCCGGCTGCGGCTCACCGTCAGTGCCGCGGTGAGCCGCCCCGGTCGGCCACGACCGCAGCCCCCTGATGCGTTGCTCAGCGTGCTCCGGCGCGACTCCCGGCTTCGAACCGCGCGCCCCCACCGCCGTGGTCCTCGGCTCGGGGTGCCACCCGATCAGCCCTCGGCGGCGAGCTGCCCGCAGGCGGCGGCGATCTCCTGGCCGCGGGTGTCGCGGACCGTGCAGGACACGCCCTGGGCGTTCACCCGGCGGACGAACTCGCGCTCGACCGGCTTGGGGCTGGCGTCCCACTTGCTGCCCGGGGTCGGGTTGAGCGGGATGACGTTGACGTGCGCCAGCGGGCCGAGGTGCTTGTGCAGCAGCTTCCCGAGCAGGTCGGCGCGCCACGGCTGGTCGTTCACGTCGCGGATGAGGGCGTACTCGATGGACACGCGGCGGCCGGTGCGGTCGGCGTAGAGGCGCGCGGCGTCGAGGACCTCGGCGACCTTCCAGCGGGTGTTGACCGGGACCAGGGTGTCGCGCAGCTCGTCGTCCGGGGTGTGCAGGGAGACGGCGAGGCGGACGCTGAGGCCCTCCTCGGCGAGCTTGCGGATGGCCGGGACCAGGCCGACCGTGGAGACGGTGACCGAGCGCTGGGAGATGCCCAGGCCCGCGGGCGCCGGGTCGCAGATGCGGTGCACGGCGTCGATGACCCGGCGGTAGTTGGCCAGCGGCTCGCCCATGCCCATGAACACGATGTTCGACAGCCGACCCGGTTCGCCCAGTTCGCCGTCGCGCATCGCCGCTGCGGCGGCGCGGACTTGGTCGACGATCTCGGCCGTGGACAGGTTGCGCTGCAGGCCGCCCTGGCCGGTGGCGCAGAACGGGCAGGCCATGCCGCACCCGGCCTGGCTGGACACGCACAGCGTCACCCGGTCCGGGTAGCGCATGAGGACGCTCTCGACCAGCGTGCCGTCGTGCGCGCGCCACAGCGTCTTGCGGGTGGTGTTGTCGTCGCAGGCCACGTGCCGCACGACGCTGAGCAGCGGGGGCAGCAGCTCGTCGGCGAGCCGGTCGCGGCTGGCGGCCGGGATGTCGGTCATGGCGTCGCGGTCGGCGGTGAGCCTGGTGAAGTAGTGGGTGGAGAGCTGGTTCGCCCGGAACGCCTTCTCCCCCAGGTCGGTGACCGCGTCGCGCCGCTGCTCGGTGGACAGGTCGGCGAGGTGGCGCGGCGGCAGGCCGCGCTTGGGTGCGTCGAAGACGAGCGGGAGTGAGGTCATAACCAGTCCATTCTCCCACGCCCGCGGGCGTGCTCTCACCGGGTCGTGGGAGGGGCCGCCTCACCCTGCTCGCAGTTCTCGGCGACGGCGGCCGCGTCCCTGAGCCGGTCCGGCAGATCGATGTTGTCCACGGCGGTGAGCGCTGCGTCGAAGCCGCGCATGCCGGTGCCGAAGCGGTCGACGGCGGAGCGGTACACCTCGGCGGTCAGCGGCTCCGCGGCGGTCACCTCGTCGCGGGCGGTGGCCACGGCGCTGCGGCCCTGGGCCAGGCCGTCGATGAGCTTGTCGAGGTTGGGGTCGATCTCCGGGGCGGGTGAGGGCACCAGCGAGCGGTAGTCGGCCAGCGCCGCGTCGAGCACACCGATGAACCTGCCGGTCATGTCGAGGAACTGCTTCTTGAGCACGGCGGGGTCGCTGGAGGTCGTCGGCTGCTGGGTGGTCTCCGCGGCGGTGACCAGCAGCTTGCCGGTGCCGCAGAACTTCTCCATCCAGCGCACGTCGTCCGGGTCGGCCTCGGGCGGGGCCGACGTGGTGGCCGTCCGGTCGGCCTCCCGCACCGCGACCGCGGTCCCCGAGGTCGCCTGGGCGCAGCCCGCGACCAGCAGCGCGGCGCAGAGCACCGCCGCCATTCCCACCCTCATGCCGCCTCCGACGCGTCCGCTCCGAGCCCGGTTCCGCCGAGTATGACAGCGGTCACCGATACTCGTCGTTGCATCACGATAGCTTCCGATATATCGTTGACCTATCGCGAGCTACCGCTGGCGACATCCAGAACACACAGCCAGAACCCAGGAGTGAACAATGCGAACCACCGACCACCGGCGCGGACCCTGGCGCCGACACGACCACCACGGCCACCCCTTCGCGGGTCACGGCCCCCACTTCGACCCGGAGGCCGAGATGACCCCGCCGCCCTTCCCCCCGTTCCCGCCCGGCGCCCCCTTCCCGCCCTTCGGCGGGCACGGCGGCCGGGGCGGGCGCGGCGGCCCGTTCGCAGGCGGCCGAGGCGGGCACCGGCGCGGCCGGGGCGACGTCCGCGCCGCCCTGCTGGCGCTGCTCACCGAACGGCCGATGCACGGCTACGAGATGATCCAGGAGATCGCCGCCCGCAGCGGCGGCTACTGGAAGCCCAGCCCCGGCTCCGTCTACCCCACCCTGCAACTGCTCGCCGACGAGGGCCTCGTCCGCGGCGTCGACGGCGAGGGCGGCAAGCGCCTGTTCGAGCTGACCGATGACGGCACCGCCACCGCGGCCAAGCTCGGCGACACCCCGCCGTGGGAGCAGGTCAACCAGGGCGTCGACCCCGTCGAGCACACCCTGCGCAACTCCCTGGGCCAGATCATGGGCGCGGCGCAGGCCGTGGCGCAGGCCGCCTCGGCGGAGCAGAAGTCCCGCGCGGTCGAGATCCTCGACAACGCCCGCCGCGACCTCTACGCCCTCCTCGGCGAGTCCGGCTCGACCCCGACCGCGGAGTGACCACCGGGTCCGCGGGGTCCGGCGGGTGCCCGCCGGACCCCGCTGCCGGAGGGGAGATCAGCGGAGGATGAGACCGGTGGGCTTGCGGCGGGTCAGGACCCGGTAGCCGACCGGGATCTCCAGGCCGGGGGTCTCGGCGATGGCCCGGGCGGCGACCGGCTGGGAGAACTCGATGCGCAGCACCGCCTCCAGGGTCCCGCGGTCCGCGAAGCGCCACGTGGTGCCCACGCGGTGGCGGGTGAACCCCTCGATCTCGAAGAAGCGGTCGACCTCGACCGGGTCGTAGGTGGGCAGGTCCGCGCGCAGCCAGCGCCCGTACGGGGCGTGCAGGCCGTCCAGGTCGACGATGACGAGGGTGCCGCCGGGGCGCAGGGCCCGGTCCGCCTCGCGCAGGCCCTGCTCGCAGCCCGGGCCGAAGAAGTACGCCGTGCGCGCGTGGGCGACGTCGAAGGACCCGTCGGCGACCGGCAGGTCCTGGGCGGACCCCAGGACGGCGGCGACGCCGGTGCGGCCCGCGACCCTGGCCACCGCCCGCTCCACGAGCGGGGGGTGCGGCTCCACACCCAGCACGCTGCGTGCGCGTTCGGCGAACCTGGGCAGGTGGAAGCCGTCGCCGCAGCCGATGTCGAGGACGTCACCCGTCCAGGGGCACAGCGCGTCCAGGAGTGACCAGACCGCGCCGTCGACGTCCTGGGCGCGGTTCTCGGCCTCGTAGAGGTCCGGCCAGTGCCAGATGTTGGGGCTGGGCAGCACCGACCCCGCCCGCAGCGACGTGACGATGCGTGACATCAACCCCATGGCGACAGCAAAGCACACCGCGTGCTTTCGGCGGCTGACTAGACCACTCGATCGGGTTAACGTCGGCGACCAGGAGGTCGTCATCATGTCGATGGACGCGATCAGCGCGCTCGAAGAGATCCCGGACGGTATGCCCGGCAAGCCCTGCTGGGTGGAACTGGCCACACCGGACCCGCGCACGGCGTCGGAGTTCTACGCGGGCCTGTTCGGCTGGGCGTTCCGCGTGGGCGAGGACGGCTACGTCATGGCCTACGTCGACGACGTGCCGGTGGCGGGCCTGCACGTGCCGCTGGGCGAGCAGCCGACCCGGTGGACGCTGTACCTGTCCGTCGGCGACACCGCGAACACCGCCGAGCGGGTCGTGCAGCTCGGCGGCGCGGTGCTCAGCGAGCCGACCGAGGTCCCCGGCCAGGGCGGGCTGCTGGTGGCCGCCGACCCCAGCGGGGCCGCCATCGGCTTCTGGCGCCAGGACCGCGACCGGCGGCTGGGCACCGGATTCCCCGGCGCGTTCACCTGGGCCGAGCTGAACACGTGGGACGGGGCGGCGGCGGACGCGTTCTACAGCGCCCTGTTCGACTACGAGGTCGTCCAGATGGGCGACGGGCAGGCCTTCGACTACACCAGCTGGGTCGTGCGCGGCGAGGAGGTGCTCGGCAGGCTCCGGATGGGGTCGGAGTTCCCGCCGGAGCAGGAGCCGCACTGGATGGTCTTCTTCGAGGTCGACCCGCTCTCGGGCACCGACCGGGTGGCGAGCCGGGCGCAGCAGCTCGGCGGCCGGGTCGTGGTGCCGCCGTTCGACTCCCCGTTCGGCCGGGCCGCCGTGCTCGCCGACAACACGGGCGCGGAGTTCACCGTGCTCGACCGCACCGACGCGCTGCCGGTCGTGGTCGAGGACGAGATCGGCGCCCCCGTGGACTACGACGACTGAGGGTCAGGCGGGCACGAAGAGGCCGAGCAGCAGCCAGGACACCACGGCCGAGGGCAGCAGGGAGTCCATCCGGTCCATCAGGCCGCCGTGCCCGGGCAGCAGCGTGCCCATGTCCTTCACACCCAGGTCGCGCTTGATCACCGACTCCACCAGGTCGCCCAGCGTCGCGGTGGGGACCAGCGCCATGCCGAACAGCACGCCCTGCCACCACTGCCCGTCGAGCAGCAGCGCCACCGTCAGCGCGCCCGCGACGATCCCGGCGACCATGGACCCGGCGAAGCCCTCCCAGGACTTCTTCGGGCTGATCACCGGGGCCATCGGGTGCCTGCCGAACAGCACGCCCGCGATGTAGCCACCGGTGTCGGAGCTGACCACCAGGATCAGGAAGCACACCACCCGGTAGATGCCGTCGTCCGGCAGCACGAGCATCGCCGCGAACGAGGCGAACAGCGGCACGTACGCCAGCGCGAACAGCGCCGCGCTGGTGTCGCGCAGGTAGCCGTCGACGCCGCCGCGCAACCGCCACAGCAGGCACACCAGGGCGGTGACGGCGAACGCGGCGAACACCCCGGCCCGCCCGAACGGCCAGGCCAGCCACACCATCGCCTGGCCGCCCAGCAGCACCGGCCACAGCGGCACGGCGATGCCCGCGCCGCGCTTGAGCGCGCCTGCCAGCTCCCAGGTCGACACGGCGACGGCGAGCGCCACGACGCCGATGAACACGTGCCGGACCAGGAACAGCGAGAGCAGCACCACCGCCCCGAGCGTCACCCCGACCCCGATCGCGGCGGGCAGGTTGCGCCCCGCCCGCGAGGCCTTCTGCGCCCCCTCGGCGGCCGCCGAGGTCACCGGGACACCCCCCGCGACCTCTTCGAGTGATCCATGCTCCAGCTCTCCCACCGGTCCGGCCATCGCGCTCTCCCCTCCGCACCCCCGAGGGGGTCAGACCTCGAGGAGGTCGGCTTCCTTGCGCTTGACGATCTCGTCGATCTGCGCGACGTACTTGTCGGTGAGGTTCTGCAGTTCCTTCTCGGCCCTGGTGACGTCGTCCTCGCCGGACTCGCCGTCCTTGACCAGGCGGTCGAGCTCGTCCTTGGCCTTGCGCCGCACGCCGCGGATGGAGACCTTGGCGTCCTCACCCTTGCCGCGGGCGATCTTGACCATGTCCCGGCGGCGCTCCTCGGACAGCTGCGGGATCACGATCCGGATGATCGTGCCGTCGTTGGACGGGTTCACGCCCAGGTCGGAGTCGCGGATGGCCTTCTCGATCGGCCCGAGCTGGCTGGCGTCGAACGGCTTGACCACCGCCATCCTGGCCTCGGGGATCGCGATGCTCGCCAACTGGTTGAGCGGGGTCATCGCGCCGTAGTACTCCACCACGATCCGGGAAAACATGTTCGGGTTCGCCCGGCCGGTCCGGATCGAGGCCAGCTCGTTCTGGGCCACGGAGACCGTGGACTCCATCTTCTCCTCGGCTTCGAAGAGTGTGTCGTCGATCAAGGGGGGCTCCTCGTTACTCACGCGGTGGGCGTACTGACCAGCGTGCCGATCCTCTCACCACGCACCGCGCGGGCGATGTTCCCCTCCGTCAGGAGGTTGAACACGATGATCGGCATGTTGTTGTCCATGCACAGGCTGAACGCGGTGGCGTCGGCGACCTTGAGGTCGCGTTCGAGCACCTCGCGGTGGGTGATCTCGGTGAACATCTTCGCGCCCGGGGTGGTCCTGGGGTCGGCGTCGAACACCCCGTCGACGGCCTTGGCCATCAGCACGGCGTCGCAGCCGATCTCCAGGGCGCGCTGGGCGGCGGCGGTGTCGGTGGAGAAGTAGGGCATGCCCACCCCGCAGCCGAAGATCACCACGCGGCCCTTCTCCAGGTGCCGCTCGGCCCGGCGCGGGATGTAGGGCTCGGCGACCTGGCCCATGGTGATGGCGGTCTGCACCCGGGTGTCGATGCCTTCCTTCTCCAGGAAGTCCTGCAGCGCCAGGCAGTTCATCACGGTGCCCAGCATCGCCATGTAGTCGGCCCGGTCGCGGTCCATGCCGCGCTGGCTGAGCTCGGCGCCGCGGAAGAAGTTGCCGCCGCCGATGACGATCGAGGTCTGCACCCCGCCGCGCACCACGTCGGCGATCTGGCGGGCGACGGTGAGGACCACGTCGGGGTCGACCCCGATGCTGCCACCGCCGAACATCTCGCCGCCGAGCTTGAGCAGCACCCGCTTGAAGCCGCCGTCGCGGATCGCGCCGTCGTTGGCAGTCACGTCACACCCTCCTCGTGACTCTGCCCCGCCCTCGGGGTCCGGGGGCGGGGCAGAGCGTCGGTCACGTCGTGGCCCTCGGTCAGGACTGGCCGACCTCGAACCGGGCGAAGCGGGTCACGGTGACGCCCGCCTCCTCCAGCACGGCCTTGACGGTCTTCTTCGAGTCCAGCACGGAGGACTGCTCCAGCAGGACGACGTCCTTGTAGAAGCCGTTGACCCGGCCCTCGACGATCTTGGGCAGGGCCCCCTCGGGCTTGCCCTCCTCGCGGGCGGTCTCCTCGGCGATGCGGCGCTCGCTGGCCACCAGGTCGGCGGGGACCTCGTCGCGGGTGACGAAGCGGGGCTTCATCGCCGCGATCTGCATGGCGGCGGCGCGGGCCGCCTCCTCGCCCCCACCGGTGTACTCGACCAGCACGCCGACGGCGGGCGGCAGGTCGGAGGAGCGGCGGTGCAGGTAGGTGCTGACGGTGCCGGTGAAGGCGGCCGCGCGGCGCAGCTCCAGCTTCTCGCCGATCTTGGCCGAGAGGGCCTGCACGGCCTCCTCGACGGTGCCCTCGCCGAGCGGGGCGGCCTTGAGCGAGTCGAGGTCGGCGGCACCGGCGGTCTTGCCCGCGGCGACGATCCGGTCGGCCAGCTCGATGAACTCGTCGTTCTTGGCGACGAAGTCGGTCTCGCAGTTCAGCTCGACGATGACCCCGTCGGCTGCGGCGACCAGGCCCTGGGCGGTGGCGCGCTCGGCGCGCTTGCCCACGTCCTTGGCGCCCTTGATGCGCAGGATCTCGATGGCCTTGTCGAAGTCGCCGTCCGTCTCGGTCAGCGCCTTCTTGCAGTCCATCATCCCGGCGCCGGTCAGGTCCCGGAGCCTCTTGACGTCGGCCGCGGTGAAGTTCGACATCGCGTCTTTTCCGTCCTTCTTATTTCTGACTTGCGCGCGTGGGAGGTCTGGTGGGGCGGGGGCCCGTCGCCGGGCCCCCGCCCCATCGGATCAGGACTCGGTCGGGGCGGCGGTCTCGGCCGGGGCGGCCTCGGTCGCGGTGGCGTCCGGGGTCGCGGCGTCGACGGCGGCGACGGCCTGCTGGCCGTCGGCCGCGGCGGTCTCGGCGCCGACGAGCAGCTCCTTCTCCCACTCGGCCAGCGGCTCGGAACCGGCTTCCGGCTTGTCCGAACCGCCACCGCGGGCGCCGGAGCGGGCCATCAGACCGGCGGCGGCGGCCTCGGCCACGACCTTGGTCAGCAGCGCGGCGGAGCGGATGGCGTCGTCGTTGCCCGGGATCGGGTAGTCGACCTCGTCCGGGTCGCAGTTCGTGTCGAGGATCGCCACGATCGGGATGTTGAGCTTGCGCGCCTCGCCGACGGCGATGTGCTCCTTCTTGGTGTCCACGATCCAGATGGCGGAGGGGACCTTCGCCATGTCGCGGATACCGCCGAGGGTGCGCTCCAGCTTGTCCTTCTCACGGGTGAGCATGAGGATCTCCTTCTTGGTGAGACCCTGGAAGCCACCCGTCTGCTCCATCGACTCCAGCTCCTTGAGGCGCTGGAGGCGCTTGTGCACGGTGGTGAAGTTGGTGAGCATGCCGCCCAGCCAGCGCTGGTTGACGTAGGGCATGCCGACGCGGAGCGCCTCGTTGGCGATGGCCTCCTGCGCCTGCTTCTTCGTGCCGACGAACAGGATGTGGCCGCCGTGGGCGACCGTCTCCTTGACGAACTCGTACGCGCGGTCGATGTAGGTCAGCGTCTGCCGCAGGTCGATGATGTAGATACCGTTGCGGTCGGTGAGGATGTAGCGCTTCATCTTCGGGTTCCAGCGGCGGGTCTGGTGCCCGAAGTGCACGCCGGAGTCCAGCAGTTGCTTCATGGTGACGACGGCCATGGCCGGGTTCGCACCTCTTCGTTTCAGGCGCGCCGGGGCCCGGGGGCCCTGTCGCGCGTTCTCGGTTGTCGCCGTGGACCGGTGGTCCACCGCCCTGGTGCGGTGCGGGACGACCGGACCCGCTGGCTGCTCGGACCGAGCACCTACCGGGACCGCCGGACGTCCGTGTTCGCGGCCCTGAGTCGACCGCGGAGCGCACTGCACGCGAAGTCATCCAGTGTCGCCACCGGATGCGCTCGGAAGTGTACGCCGGGACACGGTCAGCCGAAGAATCGGAGCCCGGGTTGTCCCCAACCCGCCGGGTTGTCCACAGGTGGGCGCCGGGGGCTGACACCGCCGCCCGGCGGCCGCCAGCCTGGTCCCATGACCGCTGACCCGCGCTCCCGGACCCTGCTGCTGGTGCTGCCCGCCGCGTTGTGGGTGGTGCTGTGCGCGGTGCTGCCCGCTTCCGGCACCGCTTCCCGCGCGGGGCCGCCGACCGCCCGCTTCGGCTGGCCGCTGGCGCCGCCGCCGCCGGTGGCGCGACCGTTCGAGCCGCCCGCCTCGCCGTACGGCCCCGGGCACCGCGGCGTCGACCTGCCGGGCACCCCCGGCCAGGCGGTGCTGGCGGCGGGGGCCGGGGTGGTCGCGTTCGCCGGGCAGGTCGCCGGGCGCGGGGTCGTGTCGGTGGACCACGACCCGGACCTGCGCACCACCTACGAGCCGGTGGGCGCGGCGGTCGCCGCCGGGGTCCGGGTCCGCCTCGGCGACCCCCTGGGCGTCCTGCTGCCGGGCCCCGGCGGCTGCCCGGCGGCACCGGCGTGCCTGCACTGGGGCCTGCGGCGGGGCGCGGCGTACCTGGACCCGCTGCTGCTGGTCCGGCCCGCCCGGGTCCGGCTGCTGCCGGTGCCCCGCTCAGACGTCGGCGGTCTCCAGGAGCTTGGCGCGCAGGCGCAGCACGGCCCGGGTGTGCAGCTGGCAGACCCGCGACTCGGTGACGCCGAGGACGCGGCCGATCTCGGCCAGGGTGAGGTTCTCGAAGTAGTACAGCGTCACCACCACCCGGTCGCGCTCCACCAGCAGGCCGATGGCCTCGGCGAGGGCGCGGCGGTTGTCCTGGTCGACCAGCAGCGCCACCGGGTCCTCTGCGGTCTCGTCCTCGAGGATGTCGGCCAGCGAGTTCGCGCCCCGCCCTGCAGCGGCCAGCTCGTCGAGCGCGACCACGCTGGTGAGCTGGAGCTGGGCGTAGACGTCGTGCAGCTCGTCGACGGTGAGGCCGAGTTCGCCCGCCAGCTCGTGGTCGTTCGGGGTGCGCTGGAGCTTGGCGCCGAGCCGCTCGATGCCGCGCTCGACCTCGCGGGCCCGGCCGCGCACGGTGCGGGGCACCCAGTCCTGGGCGCGCAGGTCGTCGAGGATCGCGCCGCGGATGCGCTGCATGGCGTAGGTCTCGAACTTGAGGCCGCGCTCGGGCTCGAACTTCTCGATCGCGTCGACCAGGCCGAAGATGCCGGACTGGATCAGGTCGGAGACCTCGACGTGCGCGGGCAGCCCGGTGCCGACCCGGCCCGCGACGTACTTGACCAGCGGGGCGTAGTGCAGCACCAGCCGGTCGCGCAGGGCGTGGTCGCGGTGCTGCCCGTAGGCCCGCCAGAGCGCGACGATGCCCGCTTCGACGTCGTCTGCCGTCCGGTTGTCCCCGGGGAGGACACCGGCCGCCACGCCTTCCCCGAAGAGGGCATGGCCGTTCACCTGGTTCTGCGCGCCCGCGGGCGGATTCGCCCCCGGCGCCCCAGATCCGTCCCCCGGCTCAGCCGGAACGAGGGTGGGTTCGGTCATGGATCGCCTTCAGCCGTTCGACGGTCACGTGGGTGTAGAGCTGCGTGGTTGCGAGCGTAGCGTGACCGAGTAGCTCCTGGACGCTACGAAGGTCGGCGCCTCCTTCGAGCAAGTGTGTTGCCGCAGAGTGACGAAGCCCGTGCGGGCCCATGTCCGGAGCCCCGTCCACGGCCCCCACGGCGAGGTGCACGATACGCCGTACGGCGGTGCTGTGGAGGCGTCCGCCCCGCGCGCCCAACCACAGTGCCGGGGGTGAATCCGCCCGCGCCAGGGACGGACGACCCTGGCGCAGCCAGGCCTCGATCGCCGCGGCGGCGGGGCCGCCGAAGGGCACCACCCGCTCCTTCGCCCCCTTGCCCAGCACCCGCGCCAGCCGGTCTCCGAGATCGATGTCGTCGACGTCGAGCCCGCACAGCTCCGACACCCGCACACCGGTCGCGTACAGCACTTCCACGAGGGCGTGATCACGCAGCGCCACCGGATCAAGTTCCCGCGCGCCCGCCGCGGAGGCCGCCATGAGCCCCTCCGCCTGGTCCTGCCGCAACACCGCGGGCAGGGTCCGGTGCCGCTTCGGCGCCACCAGGCGCAGCCCCGGATCCGCCGCCAGGTACCCCCGCCGGTGCGCCCACGCGGTGAACGTCCGGGCCGCCGCCGCCCGCCGCGCCAGCGTCGTCCGACCGGCCCCCGCGGCCCGTTGGGCGGCCAGCCAGCCGCGCAGCGCGGTCAGGTCCAGACCCACCCCACCGAGGTCCGCGGGCGCGGGCTGCCGACCTCGGTCACTCGATTCAGCAAGGCCGGTTTTTCCCTCTCCCCCCTCATCTTCCGGTGACAAAACATCACCCATTCGGGGTGTCGTTTGTGCAAAAGCCGAATCGAGCACACCCAGCGTGAACCCCATCAGGAGGACCACGTCCCCCAGGTAGGCGCGGACCGTGTGCGCGGACAACCCGCGCTCCAGTGCCAGGTGCCGCTCGTACTGGTCCAACACCGCCCGGACCGGCTCGGGGAGCGCGTCCCGAACCCGTCCCAGATCCACTCGCGACCGACCGGGAGCACCCACCCCGCCAACGCTGTGCCACCTCACCCCGCACGTCAAGCACCGCCACGCCCGTAGCACGGGGGACCGACGGGAACGGCCTCCAGGAGATCGACACCGGCCCGGTTGTCCACAACCCCGGAATCCCTCCACAGGTTCGCGGCGCCCCTGGGCACCGCCGCGCCGCGGGGGCACCGTCGACAGCAGCACCCGATCCGACAGGAGAGCACCATGCAGGCACCGCACATCGCCCTCGGCAGGCGCGGCGAGGACATCGCCGCCCGGTACCTGGCCACCACCGGCCTGGTCGTGCTGGACCGCAACTGGCGCTGCGACCTCGGCGAACTCGACGTCGTCTGCGCCAACGGCGACGGCCTCGTCTTCTGCGAGGTCAAGACCCGGTCCGGCACCGGTTTCGGCACCCCGGCCGAGGCGGTCGACGACGCCAAGGCCGCGCGCGTGCGCGACCTCGCGGCCCGCTGGCGGGTCGAGCACGGGATCAGACCGTGCCCGACCCGGTTCGACATCGTCTCGGTGCTGCTGCGCCCGGGGCGCGCGGCCGAGGTGCGGCACCTGCGCGGGGCCTTCTGATGGTGCTGGCGAAGGTGTGGTCGGTGGCCCTGCACGGCGCCGACGGGGTCACCGTGGAGGTCGAGGCCGACATCGGCGGCGGCAAGCCCGGCATCCACATCGTCGGGCTGCCCGACGCGGCGCTGAACGAGGCGCGGGACCGGGTGCGGGCGGCGGTGCGCAACAGCGGGCTGCGCTGGCCCGACCAGTTGGTCACCCTCGCGCTGTCCCCGGCCGACCTGCACAAGTCCGGCTCCGGCTACGACCTCGCGCTGGCGGTGTCGGTGCTGGTCGCCGACGGCCGGGCGCCCGCCGAGCGGTTCGCGGGCACGGTCCTGCTCGGCGAACTGGCCCTCGACGGCAGGCTGCGCAGCGTCCGCGGCGTGCTGCCCCGGCTGCTGACCGCCCGCCGCGGCGGGCACACCCGGGCCATCGTCCCCCGGTCCGCGCTCGCCGAGGCGTCCCTGGTCGACGACCTGGAGATCCTCGGCGCGGACCGGCTCACCGACGTGGTCGCCTGGGCCACCGGCACGGCCGACGCCCTCAGCGCGCCCGAGCCGGGCGCCGAGCGGGCGGCCGACCCGCCACCGGACCTGGCCGACGTGGTCGGCCAGCCGGACGCCCGCTGGGCGCTGGAGGTCGCGGCGGCGGGCGGGCACCACCTGCTGCTGACCGGCCCGCCCGGCACCGGCAAGACGATGCTCGCCCGCCGCCTCCCCGGCCTGCTCCCCCGGCTGCCCCGCGAACAGGCCCTGGAGGTGACCGCCGTGCACTCGGTGGCGGGCGCGCTGGCCGCGGACTCCCCGCTGGTGACGGTGCCGCCGTTCATCGCCCCGCACCACAGCGCCTCCACCCCCGCCCTGGTCGGCGGCGGGGTCGGGCTCGCCAAACCGGGCGCCATCAGCAGGGCCCACAACGGCGTCCTCTTCCTCGACGAGGCCTGCGAGTTCGCGGCCGACCGGCTGGAGGCCCTGCGCACCGCCCTGGAGGAGGGGGAGGTCCGGCTCGCCCGCCGCGACGGGGTGGTGCGCTACCCGGCGCGCTTCCAGTTGGTGCTGGCGACGAACACCTGCCCCTGCGCGCCACCGAGGGAGGCGGACTGCACCTGTTCGCCGCACGCCAGGCGGAAGTACCTCGCGCGGCTCTCCGGGCCGCTGCTGGACCGCGTGGACGTGCGGGTGCGGATGCGGCCCAGCACCGCGGTGGCCCAGGCACCCGACCACGCGCCCGAACCGACGGAGGTGGTCCGGGCGCGGGTCCAGGAGGCCAGGGCGCGGGCGGCGCACCGGTGGTCCGCCCACGGTTGGCGAACCAACGCCGAGGTCCCCGGGCCGGCGCTGCGGCAGCACTTCCCGCTGCCGCGGGAGTCGACGGCGCTGCTGGAGGCGGGCCTGGCCAGGGGCGTGCTCACCGCGCGGGGCGCCGACCGGTGCGCCCGGCTCGCCTGGACCGTCGCCGACCTGGCGGGCGCCGCACCACCGACAGCCCAGCACGTCGCCACCGCCCTGCACTTCCGCGGGCACCACACACCCATGGCCTGACCCTGGCCGAGACACCGCTGAATCGGAGGAACCATGAAAACTGTTGTGCCACCGGCCATCGCCGCGCTGCTGCCCAGGGCGGTGCCGCTCACCGCCGTGGTCCGCGGGGCGTGCCCCACCGGTGTCAGACCGCGCGGGGCCCCGCCCACACGGCGGCTGCCCGACCGGGCGGCGGTGCGCCGTGGATGACGTCCGGCTGGCCCGGGCCTTCCTGCTCCGGGTCGCCGAGCCGCCCGCGGGCGCGCTGGGCGGGTTCGTCGACTCGGTGGGACCGGTCGCCGCGGCGGCGGCGATCCGCGCGGGCGAGGTGCCCGACGGGGTGCGGGAGGAAACCGTGGCGCGCAAGGACTTCGCGCGGGCGGAGGCGGACCTGGTGGCCGCGCAGCACTGCGGGGCGCGGTTGGTCGTGCCGGAGGACGACGAGTGGCCGGGGTGGCCGCTGCTGGCGCTGGCCAACGCCTTCCGCGGCGGGAAGCGGTGGGCCGCGCCGCCGGTCGCGCTGTGGGTCCGCGGACCGGCCCGGCTCGACGAGGCGCTGCACCGGGCCGTCGCCGTGGTGGGCGCGCGGTCGGCGACCTCCTACGGGGAACACGTGGCGACCGAGTTCGGCCACGGGCTGGCCGGGGCCGGGGTCACCGTCGTCTCCGGGGCCGCGTTCGGGATCGACGGCGCCGCCCACCGGGGCGCGTTGCACGCCGGGGGCACGACCGTGGCGGTGCTCGCGTGCGGGGTCGACCGGTTCTACCCGGCCGGGCACAGCGCGATGCTGGGCCGGATCGCCGCGACCGGAGCGGTCCTGAGCGAGTACCCACCGGGAACGCCACCGGCGAAGCACCGGTTCCTCGTGCGCAACCGGCTGATCGCGGCCCTGGCGGCGGGGACCGTGGTGGTCGAGGCGGGCATCCGCAGCGGTGCCCGCAACACCGCCTCGTCCACGGCGCAACTGGGCAAGCCGCTGGTGGCGGTGCCGGGGCCGGTCACGTCCGCGATGTCCCTGGGCTGCCACGACCTGCTGCGCGCGGGCACGGCCACCCTCGCCTCCACCCTCGACGAGGTCATGGAGGCGGTCGGGCAGATCGGCGACCTCGCACCCCGGCCGGAGAGCCCGACCAGGCCGACCGACGGGCTCGGCGACCAGGCGCTGCGGGTGCACGAGGCGCTCGGCCCCCGCCGGTCCCGGGAAGCGGAGGCGGTCTCGGCGGAAGCGGGCGTGCCGCTGGAACGCGTGCGCGCCCTGCTCACCGAACTGGAACTGCTGGGTCTGGCCGCCCGCGGTGAGGAGGGGTGGCGACGGTGCACGTGAGGTCAGCCGTTGAAGGGACCGTCCTCGGGCAGGCGCAGCTCCGGCTTGTCCAGTTCCTCGACGTTGACGTCCTTGAACGTGATGACGCGGACGTTCTTGACGAACCGGGCCGGGCGGTACATGTCCCACACCCAGGCGTCGGACATGCGGACCTCGAAGTAGACCTCGCCATCGGCGTCGCGTACTTGCACGTCGACCCCGTTGGCGAGGTAGAACCTTCGTTCGGTCTCCACGACGTAGGCGAACTGGCCCACGATGTCGCGGTACTCCCGGTAGAGCTGCAGCTCCATCTCGGTCTCGTACTTCTCGAGATCCTCCGCGCTCATGTGCCGCGCGCCCCTCCTGGTCGTGGCGTTGCATCCCCGTCGACCGGCGGGGAGCCCCCATTCTGGACCACAGCGGCCGCAGCCACACTCAGCGCCACCCGGTGTGGCGCGCGCAGGCCGTGTGCCAGACCCGCGGCGGCGACGTTGGCGTAGGACCAGCGGTGTTCGCCGCTGGGCCCGTGGTCGCGCAGCGCGCGGGAGTGCAGGCCGGTGCAGTAGCCCTTGTGCACGTCGAAGCGGTAGAGCGGCAGGGTCTCGTGCAGCTCGGCCATGATCCGGTCGCGGGTGACCTTGGCCAGGACCGAGGCGGCGGCGACGCAGGCGGCTGCCTGGTCGCCCTTGATCACCGGCATGCTCGGGGCGGTGAGGCCGGGGACGCGGAAGCCGTCGGTGAGCACGTAGCCGGGGTGGGTGGCCAGGCGGGCGACCGCGCGGCGCATCCCCTCGATGTTGGACACGTGCACGCCCTTGAGGTCGACCTCGGCGGGCGGGACGACCACCACGGCGTGGTCCAGCGCGCGTTCCCGGACCAAGTCGAACATCCGGTCGCGGGCCGCGGCGGTCATCAGCTTGGAGTCGGTGAGGCCGTCGAGGCGGACCGCGTCGCCGGGGCGCAGCACGCAGGAGGCGATGACCAGCGGGCCCGCGCACGCGCCGCGGCCCGCCTCGTCGACACCGGCGACCGGGCCGAGACCGCGGCGGTGCAGCGCGGTCTGCAGGCTCCAGTTGCCGGTGTCGCGGCGGACCACGACGCGGGGCGGGCGGATCAGCTCTGCGGTCACGGGGTCACCTCCGGTGTTCGGTCGGGCTCGCGGCGCGCTGCCGGGCGCAGCAGCGCGGACGCGCGCCTGCCCAGCCACAGCACGGGCCACGCGGCGGCCAGCCCGACACCCGCCGGGATGCCGGTCTGCCACGCGGGCGCCGACAGCGCGGCGGCCTGCGGGTCGTGGTCGCCGACGCCCTGCCAGCGCGACGGCGGCAGGATGATCGCCCGCGCCTTGCCGATGACGTTGTCGACCGGCACCAGGCCGTTCGCGCCGCCACCGCCCTGGGTGCGGGAGTCGCCGGAGTTGTTGCGGTTGTCGCCCATCACGAACAGCATCCCCCGGGGCACCGACACCGGGTCGAACTGCTCCTGGGTGGTGCCGCCCACCTCGGGGTCGTAGTGGACGTAGGGCTCGTCCAGCGGTGCGCCGTCGACGGTGACCCGGTTGCGGTCGTCGCAGCACCGGACGGTCTGCCCGCCGACCGCGACGACCCGCTTGACCACGTCGTCCTCGTCGGGGGTGGCCAGGCCGAACACCGAACCGACGTCCTGCAGCAGGCGGACGACGGCGTTGTCGGACCGGTCGGCGGTGAACTCCGAGCGGTTCCAGGTGCCGGGGCGCTCGAACACGACCACGTCACCGGGCTCGGGGTCGCGGAAGTAGTACACGACCCGGTCGACCACCACCCGGTCGCCGACGCAGCCGGGGCAGCCGTGCAGCGTGGCCTCCATCGACTCCGACGGGATCACGAACACGCGCGCGACGAACGACTGCACGAGGAAGGTGAGCACCAGGGCGATGGCCACCAGGATCGGCAGCTCCACCCAGAACGACAGCTTCTTCTTCGCGCGGGCGGGCCGGTCGGCGCCGGACCCGCCGTCGCCATCGGTGATCTCGGGGTCGTCGGGGGTGTCTGGCACCCGGGCAGCCTACCGGGGGCCGGTTTTGCCGCCTCGGGTCAGCAATCCGCGCGCGCGGCGCCCCAGCCACAGCGTCGGCCACGCCGCGGCCAACCCGACCCCGGCCGGGATGCCGGTCTGCCACGCAGGCGCCGACAGCGCGGCGGCCTGCGGGTCGTGGTCGCCGACGCCCTGCCAGCGCGACGGCGGCAGGATGATCGCCCGCGCCTTGCCGATGACGTCGTCGATCGGGACGAAGCCGTTCTCCCCGCCGCCGCCCTGCGAGCGCGAGTCCCGGGAGTTGTTGCGGTTGTCGCCCATCACGAACAGCTTGCCCGGCGGCACGGTGATCCTGGGGAAGCCCTCCTGCCGGTCACCGGGGTAGAGGTGGTGGCGGTAGGGCTCGTCGAGCGGCTTGCCGTCCACGGACACCCGGTTCTGCGCGTCGCAGCACACCACGGTCTGGCCGGGCCCGGCGATGACCCGCTTGACCACGTCCTCCTCGCTGGGGGTGGCCAGGCCGAACTGCGCGGCGAGGTCCTGGAACCAGGCGAACACCGGGTTCGGGTTCTCCTCGCCCAGGCCGGTCTGGTCCCAGGTGTCGGGGCGCTCGAACACGACCACGTCACCGGGCTCGGGGTCGCGGAAGTAGTACACGACCCGGTCGACCAGCACCCGGTCGCCGGTGCAGCCCGCGCACCCGTGCAGCGTCTGCTCCATCGACTCCGACGGGATCACGAAGACCCGCGCGATGAACGACTGGATGATCACCGTGAGGACCAGGGCGATCGCGATCAGGATGGGCAGTTCCACCCAGAACGGGCGCTTCGGCTTCTTTTTCTTCTTCTCGGCCTTCGCCGCCTCGCGGTCGGAGACGTCGAGTTCTTCGGCGCCGCGTCCATCCCCCGGCACGGCGCCGTCGTCGTCGGACAAACTAGTCAGCCTTCCTCGGTGTGAGGGGCAGCAGGGCGCTCTTGGCCCGCCTGGTCAGCATCAGCACCGGCCAGGCCGCGGCGAACCCGATCCCCAGCGGGAGCCGCTCCTGCCACCCCGCCGCAGACAGCTGTGGACCCGCCTGCGGGTTGTGGTCGCCCACGCCGCGCCAGCGCGACGGCGGGAGCACGATGTAGCGCACCTTGCCGATGACCTTGCCGAGCGGGACGACCCCGCGGATGCCACCGCCGCCCTGGAAGCGGGAGTCCGAGGAGTTCCCCCGGTTGTCACCCATCACCCAGAGTGTGCCCTCGGGCACCGTAACCCGACCGAACTTCTGGCGCTCGTCGGGGCCACCGAACTCCCAGTAGACGTAGGGCTCGTCGAGCGGCTTCCCGTCGACCAGCACCCGGTTCTGGTCGTCGCAGCACTCCACGGTCTGCCCGCCGACGGCGATGACCCGCTTGACGAAGTCCCGCTCGTCGGGCGGGGCGATGCCGATGAACGACCCGACCTGGCGCAGCGACTTCAACACCGGGTTGGTCGTCTCGTCGGTCTTGACGTCGTGCTCGGTCCAGGTGTTCGGCCCCTCGAAGACCACGACGTCACCGGGGCTGGGATCGCGGAAGTCGTAGACCATCTTGTCCACGAACACCCGGTCGCCGTCGCACTCGGGGCAGCCGTGCAGCGTCTGCTCCATCGACCCGGACGGGATCGAGTACACCCGGCCGATGAACTGCTGGATGAGGAACGTCAGCATCAGCGCCACGCCGACCAGCACCAGGACCTCGCGCCACAGCGGCTGCCTGCGCGGCGCGCGGCGGTGCTTGCCGCGCTTGCCGTTGGGCCGCTCCTCGTCGTCGTCCGACCGGGTGCGGGGCCTGCTGACCGGGGCCACCCGCTCCGTCGGCGCCTCGGCGGCCTTGCGCTCGGACCGGCGGATGGGCCGCTCGGGCGCGACGGTGCCCGCCGCGTGGTCGGCGGGCCTGACGGAGCGGTGCGTGCCGGTGCGGGTCTGCTCACCGGGCTTGGCGGCGCGGTGGGTGCGCGGCTCGGTCGTGGCCCGCCCCTGGTCGCCCGCCTTGCCCGCGCGCCGTTCCCGCGGCTGCCCACCGGTGCCGGGTTCGGCCGCGCGGCGGGCGTCGGGTGCGGCACCCGACCGGGCTGCGCGCCGGG
>NZ_JAJCXD010000062.1:0-10962 GCF_021056305.1 Actinokineospora sp. PR83 | reverse complement strand
CCGAGCCGCGAGCCCGAGCGGTGGGCCCCGCGCGGCACCGCGCTGGTCACCGGCGGCACCGGCGCCCTCGGCTCCGAGGTCGCCGCCTGGCTGGCCGAGCGGGGCGCGGCGCACCTGCTGCTGGTCTCCCGCCGCGGCGCCGAGGCCCCCGGGGCCGACGCGCTGCGCGAGCGGCTGACCGCCCTCGGGGCCCGGGTCACCTTCGCCGCCTGCGACGCTGGCGACCGCGACCAGCTCGCGGCCGTCCTCGCGGCCATCCCGGCCGAGCTGCCGCTGGACACCGTCGTGCACACCGCCGCCGTCCTCGACGACGCCGTGCTCGACGCCCTCGACGCCGACCGGGTCGACCGGGCCTGCCGCCCCAAGGTCGACACCGCCCTGCACCTGCACGAGCTGACCCGCGACCTGCCGCTGACGGCGTTCGTGCTGTTCTCCTCGTTCGCGGGCACCTTCGGCACCCCCGGCCAGGGCAACTACGCCCCCGGCAACGCCTTCCTCGACGCCCTCGCCGCGCACCGGCGCGACCTGGGCCTGCCCGCGACCTCGCTGGCCTGGGGCCCGTGGGGCGGGGCGGGCATGGCCGACGGCCCGGTCGGGGAGCTGGCCCGCCGCCACGGCGTCCCGGAGATGGACCCGGCGCTGGCGCTCGCGGCCCTGCACCGGGCGGTGGACTCCGGCGAGGTGTGCACCGCGGTGGCCGACATCGACTGGACCCGGTTCGGCACCGCCTTCACCGCCACCCGGCCCAGCCCGTTCCTGGCCGAGGTGCCACAACTGCGGGCGCTGGCCCGGCCGCAGGAGGCCGCCGAGGAGGACCTGCCCACCCGGCTGGCCGGGATGGGCCAGGCCGAGCGGGAGCGCGCCGTGCTCGACCTGGTGCGCTCGCACGCCGCGGCCGTGCTCGGCCACACCGGCGCCGACGAGGTGGCCGAGGGCCGGGCGTTCCGCGAGCTGGGGTTCGACTCGGTGACCGCGGTGGAGCTGCGCAACCGGCTGCGCGCGGCCACCGGGCTGGTGCTCCCGGCCGCGCTCGTGTTCGACCACCCCTCGCCCAGGGCGCTCGCGGAGCACCTGCTTGGCGAGCTGGTCGGCGCCCGGGCCGGTGCGTCCCCGCTGGAGGAGGTCGACCGGCTGGCCGCGGCGCTGGCCGACCCCACCGCCGCCGACGCCACCACCCGCACCCGGGTCGCGCAGCGGTTGCAGGCGCTGCTGGGCCAGTGGCGCGACGCCGGGGACGAGAAGACCGAGGAGGCCGACGACTTCGACTCGGCCAGTTCGGCGGACATGTTCGACTTCATCGACCGGGAGCTGGGGTTGTCGTGACGGGAGCGCAGAACACCGAGCAGGAGAAGCTCCTCAGCTACCTCAAGCGGGTCACCGCCGACCTGCGCCAGACCAAGCAGCGGCTGCGCGAGGCCGAGGAAGCCAGGCAGGAGCCCATCGCCGTGGTCGGCCTGGGCTGCCGCTTCCCCGGCGGGGTGCGCACCCCCGAGCAACTGTGGGACGTGCTGGTCTCCGGCCGCGACGTGGTCACCGACATCCCCGCCGACCGCGGCTGGGACGTCGACGCCCTCTACGACCCCGACCCCGGCCGCCCCGGCGGCACCTATGTCCGCCGCGGCGCGTTCGTCGACGGCGCGGGCGAGTTCGACGCGGCGTTCTTCGGCATCTCCCCGCGCGAGGCGCTGGCGATGGACCCCCAGCAGCGGCTGCTGCTGGAGACCTCCTGGGAGGCCCTGGAGCGCGCGGGGCTCGACCCGGCGTCGCTGCGCGGCCAGGAGGTCGGCGTCTTCGCCGGCACCAACGGCCAGGACTACCCGTCGCTGCTGCTGGCCTCCGGCGAGGACGTCGGCGGCCACCTGGGCACCGGCAGCGCGGGCAGCGTCCTGTCCGGCCGGATCGCCTACGCGCTGGGCCTGGAGGGCCCCGCGGTCACCGTCGACACCGCGTGCTCGTCGTCGCTGGTGGCCATGCACCTGGCCGCGCACGCGCTGCGCTCGGGGGAGTGCTCGGTGGCGCTGGCGGGCGGGGTGACCGTGATGTCCACGCCGACGCTGTTCGTCGAGTTCTCCCGCCAGCGCGGCCTGGCCGCCGACGGGCACTGCAAGCCGTTCGCCGCCGCCGCTGACGGCACCGCCTGGGGCGAGGGCGCCGGTGTGCTGGCGCTGATGCGGCTGTCCGACGCCGAGCGCGGCGGGCACCCCGTGCTGGCCGTGCTGCGCGGCTCTGCGGTGAACTCCGACGGCGCCTCCAACGGCCTGACCGCCCCCAACGGCCCGTCGCAGCGGCGCGTCATCCGCCACGCCCTGCGCCACGCCGGGCTGACCCCGGCCGACGTCGACGTGGTCGAGGCGCACGGCACCGGCACCACCCTGGGCGACCCCATCGAGGCCGACGCGCTCATCGCCGCCTACGGCCAGGACCGGGCCGAGGCGCTGCTGCTGGGCTCGGTCAAGTCCAACCTCGGCCACACCCAGGCCGCGGCGGGCGCGGCCGGGGTGATGAAGGCCGTGCTGGCGATGCGCCACGGCGTCGTGCCCGCCACGCTGCACGTCGACGGCCCCACCCCGCACGTCGACTGGTCGGCGGGCGCGGTCCGGCTGGTCACCGAGAACACCCCGTGGCCCGCGGTCGACCGGCCGCGCCGCGCGGGCGTGTCCTCGTTCGGCATCAGCGGCACCAACGCCCACGTCGTGCTCGAACAGGCTCCGGCGGCCGAGCCCGCGGCGCCCACCCCGGTCGACGGGCCGGTGGCGCTGGTGGTGTCGGGGCGCGGCGAGTCGGCCGCCACCGCGCAGGCCGCGCGCATCGCGGACTTCCTGGAGTCCACCGACCTGTCCCCTGTGGACATCGCGCACTCGCTGGCCACCACCAGGTCCGCGCTGGAGCACCGGGTCGCCGCGGTGGGGGGCACGCGCGAGGAGCTGGCCGCCCGGCTGCGCTCGGCGGCCGCGGTGGCTGCCCGCTCGGGCCGCACCGCGTTCGTGTTCACCGGCCAGGGGTCGCAGCGCGCCGGGATGGGCCGCGAGCTGGCCGCGGCGTTCCCGGTGTTCGCCGAGGCGTGGGACGAGGTGCTGGGCCTGTTCCCGGCCGAGGTCCGCGCGGCGGTCGTCGACGGCACCCGGATCGGGGAGACGCGGGTCGCCCAGCCCGCGATCTTCGCCTTCGAGGTGGCGCTGGTGCGGCTGTTCGCCTCCTGGGGGGTGACCCCGGACGTGGTCGCCGGGCACTCGGTGGGCGAGGTCGCCGCCGCCTGGGCCGCGGGCGTGTTCTCCCTGCCCGACGCCGCCCGGCTGGTCGTGCGCCGCGCCGCGGACATGGGCTCGGTGCGCACGCGCGGGGCGATGGCCGCCATCGCCGTGGCCGAGGACGCGGTGGAGCTGGTCGACGGGGTGGAGGTGGCCGCGGTCAACGCGGCCGACTCGGTCGTGGTGTCCGGGGACGAGGACGCCGTGGTCGCGCTCGTCGAGCGCTACGCCGCCGCCGGGACCAAGGTCAAGCGCCTCGCGGTCAGCCACGCCTTCCACTCCGCGCACATGGACCCCGTCCTCGACGGGTTCCGCGCGTTCGTCGAAACCGTGGAGCGCGCCGAGCCCACCGTGGAGTTCGTCGGCGCCGCCGGGGACGGCAGCCCCCGCGAGGCGGGCTACTGGGTCGCCAACGTCCGCGCCGCCGTCCGGTTCGCCGACGCCGCCGCCCGCGTCGACGCCGCGCACGTGCTGGAGATCGGCCCCGACGCCGCCCTGAGCCCGCTGGTGGCGGGCTGCGTCCCCGCCCAGCGCCGGACCGCGCAGGACGGCGTGGACGAGCGGCGGGCCGTGCTGGAGGCCGTGGCGGCCCTGCACGCGGGCGGTCGCGCGGTCGACTGGACCGCCGTGCGCCCCGGCCACCGCGTCGACCTGCCCACCTACCCCTTCCAGGCCACCCGGTTCTGGCCCCGGCCCAGCCGCGGCTGGACCGGCGACCTCGCCGCCGTGGGCCTCAGCGCCGCAGGCCACCCGCTGCTCGGCGCGGTCGTCGCCGACCCCAGCGGGGTCGTGCTCACCGGCAGGCTCGCGCAGTCCACCCACCCCTGGCTGGCCGACCACGCCGTGCTGGGCACGGCGATCCTGCCTGCCACCGCCTTCCTGGAACTCGCCGTCCGCGCGGGCGACCAGGTCTGCTGCCCCACCGTGGCCGACCTGGCCGTGCAGACCCCGCTGGTGCTGCCCGAGGACGGGGCGGTCGTGCTGCGCGTCGCCGTCTCCGGGCCCACCCCAGACGGGTCGCGTGAGGTCGAGGTCCACTCCCGCGCCGAGGGCTCGGCCGACTCCGACGCCTGGACCCGGCACGCCTCCGGCACGCTCGCCCCCGGCGCGCCGGTCTCCGGCACCGCCGCCGCGGGCGAGCCGCTGCCGTGGCCGCCCGAGGGCGCCGACCGGCTCGACACCGGCTCCGCCTACGACCTGTTCGCCCAGCGCGGGTTCGCCTACGGGCCCACCTTCCGCGGCCTGACCGCGGCGTGGAAGCGCGGCGAGGAGCTGTTCGCCGAGGTCGAGCTGCCCGCGGATACCGCTGATGCCAGTGGTTTCGCCGTCCACCCGGCGCTGCTCGACGCCGCCCTGCACGTGGTGCTCCTGGGGACCGCTGATCCGGGCACCGAGGGCAAGGCGCCGCACCTGCCGTTCGCCTGGGGCGGGGTCACCGTGCACGCCACCGGCGCCACCGCCGCGCGCGTCCGCATCGCCCCCGCGGGCCAGGACACCGTGTCGGTCACCGTCACCGATGTGGCGGGCGCGCCGCTGGTCACCGCCGAGTCGCTGGTCTTCCGACCGGTCGGCGCCGCCCCCGCCGCGCCGCGCCCGGTGTTCGAGGTCCGCTGGGACCGCGTCGACCTGGCCCCCGCCGACCGCGCCGCGCGCCGGGTGTCCGTCGCGGAGGCCCGGACCGCACTGGACTCCACCGACGTGCTCGCCGTCCCCGGCGAGGACGTCGGCGCGATCCTGCTCCTGCTGCAAGACCTCGTGGTGTCCGACGCGCACCTGGTGGTCGAGACGCGCGGCACGGGCACCCCCGTGGGCGCGGACGACCTCGCGGGCGCGGCCGTGCAGGGCCTCGTGCGCGTGGCCCAGGCCGAGCACCCCGGCCGGGTCACCCTGGTCGACGCCCCGGCGGGCGCGCTGCGTCCCGCCGACCTCGCCACCGCGGCCGCCGCCGAGGAGCCCCAGCTCGCCTGGCACGACGGCGCCTGGCACGCGCCTCGCCTCGTCCGCTCGACCGCCCCGGCGGGCGAGCCCGCGTGGGGGCCAGAGGACACCGTCCTGGTCACCGGCGGCACCGGCGCCCTCGGCGGGCTCATCGCCCGCCACCTCGCCAGCCGCGTCCGCGCGCTTGTCCTGGCCAGCCGCCGGGGCCCCGCCGCGCCCGGCGCCGATGCCCTGGCCGCCCTCGGCGCGACCGTCGTCGCCTGCGACACCGCCGACCGCGACCAGCTCGCGGCCCTGCTCGCCGAGCACCGGCCCACGTCGGTGATCCACACCGCGGGCGTGCTCGACGACGCCACCCTGGAGTCGCTGACCCCCGAGCGGGTCGCCGCCGTGCTGCGGCCCAAGGCCGACGCCGCCGTGCTGCTCGACGAGCTCGCGGGCGAGCTGCGCTCGTTCGTCCTGTTCTCCTCCGCCGCGGGCGTGTTCGGCAACGCCGGGCAGGGCGCCTACGCCGCGGCCAACAGCGTGCTCGACGCGCTCGCCGCCCGCCGCCGGGCCGCGGGCAAGCCCGCGGTGTCGCTGGCGTGGGGCCTGTGGGCGCAGGACGGCGGCATGACCGGTGAGCTGGCCGAGGTCGACCGGGCCAGGATGGCGCGCTCGGGCATGACCGCGCTGACCGCCGCCGAGGGCCTGGCGCTGCTCGACGGCTCCGCGGGCGGACCGGCCCTCCAGGTGCCGATCAAGCTCGACCTCGCGGGCCTGCGCGGCGCGGCCGTCCCGCCGCTGCTGCGCGCCTTGGCCCCCGCCGCCGTGCGCCGCGGCGCCGCGGAGAACCCCGGGTCCGCCTTCGCGGACCGGCTCGCCGCCATGCCCGCCGACGAGCGCGAGCGCGTCCTGCTCGACCTGGTCCGCTCGGCCGCCGCGAGCGTGCTGGCGCACAGCGGTCCCGCCGCGGTCACCCCCGACAGCGCCTTCGCCGACCTGGGCTTCGACTCGCTGACCGCGGTCGAGCTGCGCAACCGGCTCACCGCCGCCACCGGCGTGCGCCTGCCCGCGACCCTGGTCTTCGACCACCCCACGCCGCTGGAACTGGCGGCGCACCTGGCGGGCAAGGCGGGTGGGGAGCGCCCCGCCGCGCCGGTCGTCGCCCGCGTCGAGGACGACCCGGTGGTCATCGTCGGCATGGCCTGCCGCTACCCCGGTGGGGTGTCGACCCCCGAGCAGCTGTGGGAACTGGTCTTCGAGGGCCGCGACGCCGTCGGCCCGTTCCCCACCGACCGCGGCTGGGACACCGCCGCGCTGTACGACCCGGACCCGGACAACCCCGGGACGTCCTACACCGCGCAGGGCGGGTTCCTGCACGACGCCGCCGACTTCGACCCGGCGCCGTTCGGCATCTCCCCGCGCGAGGCGCTGGCGATGGACCCCCAGCAGCGGCTGCTGCTGGAGACCTCCTGGGAGGCCCTGGAGCGCGCGGGCATCGACCCGCGGTCCGTGCGCGGCACCGAGGGCAGCGTGTTCGCCGGGGTGATGTACCACGACTACGCGGGCAGGCTCGTCGCGCTGCCCGAGGGCGTCGAGGGCTACCTGGGCACCGGCAATTCCGGCAGCGTCGCCTCCGGCCGCGTCTCCTACACCTTCGGCCTGCGCGGCCCGGCCGTCACCGTCGACACCGCGTGCTCGTCGTCGCTGGTGGCCCTGCACCTGGCCGCGCAGACCCTGCGCACGGGGGAGTGCTCGCTGGCGTTGGCGGGCGGCGTCGCGGTGATGGCCACCCCGTCGACCTTCGTCGACTTCTCCCGGCAGCGGGGACTGGCCGCCGACGGGCGCTGCAAGTCCTTCGCCGACGCCGCCGACGGCACCGGTTGGGCCGAGGGCGCGGGCATGGTCGTCCTGGAGCGGCTGTCCGACGCCCGGCGCAACGGGCACCCCGTGCTGGCGCTCGTGCGGGGCTCGGCGGTCAACTCCGACGGCGCGTCCAACGGCCTCACGGCCCCCAACGGCCCGGCTCAGGAGCGCGTGATCCGCGCCGCGCTGGCCGGTGCCGGGCTGCGCCCGTCCGAGGTGGACATGGTGGAGGCGCACGGCACCGGCACCACCCTCGGCGACCCGATCGAGGCCCAGGCGGTGCTGGCCACCTACGGCCAGGACCGGACCACGCCGCTGGCGCTGGGCTCGATCAAGTCCAACCTGGGCCACACCCAGGCCGCCGCGGGCGTCGCCGCGATCATCAAGGTCGTCGAGGCCATGCGCCGCGGCACCATGCCCAGGACCCTGCACGTCGACCGCCCCACCTCGCACGTCGACTGGACCGCGGGCAGCGTGGAACTGCTCACCGAGGCCCGGGACTGGTCTGCCGACCGGCCGCGCCGGGCGGGCATTTCCTCCTTCGGCGTCAGCGGCACCAACGCCCACGTCATCCTCGAACAGGGCGACCCCCTGCCCGCGGTGGTGCCCTCCGACGACCCCGTCCCGTTCGTCGTCTCCGCCCGCACCCCCGAGGCCCGGCGCGCCCAGGCCGCCCGCCTGGTCGAGGCGCTGCCGTCGCTGCCCGCCCCGGCCGCGGCGTACTCGCTGGCCACTTCGCGGGCGCTGTTCGACCAGCGCGCGGTGGCCGTGGGCGTCGACGCCGTGCGCGCCCTGGCAGCCGGGGTCCCGCACCCGCTGCTGGTCGAGGGGACCGCTGGGCCTGCGGGCCGGGTCGTGTTCGTGTTCCCCGGTCAGGGTTCGCAGTGGGTGGGGATGGCGCGGGAGTTGGCTGCGTCGTCGGAGGTGTTCGCGGCTCGGTTGGCTGAGTGCGATGTGGCGTTGTCTGAGTTCAAGGACTGGTCGTTGGACGAGGCTTTGGGTGATGCGGCGCTGTTGGAGCGGGTGGATGTTGTTCAGCCGGTGTTGTGGGCTGTGATGGTGTCGCTCGCGGAGGTGTGGCGTTCGTGGGGGATTGAGCCCGCTGCTGTTGTGGGTCATTCGCAGGGTGAGATCGCGGCTGCTGTCGTTGCGGGTGCGCTGTCGCTTGAGGACGGTGCGCGGGTCGTGGCGCTGCGGTCGCAGGTGCTGCGGCGCTTGACGGGCAAGGGCGGCATGGTGTCGGTCGCCGCCGACCGGGCCGCTGTCGAGGCCCGGATCGCCGCGTTCGGCACGCGGCTGTCCATCGCCGCGGTCAACGGCGTCACCGCCACCGTGGTGTCCGGCGAGCCGGACGCGCTCGACGAGCTGGTGGCCGGGTGCGAGGCCGAGGGCGTGCGCGCCCGCCGCATCCCTGTCGACTACGCCTCGCACTCCGCCCAGGTCGACTCCCTGCGCGAGGAGCTGCTGGCGGCGCTGGCCCCCGTCCGCGCTCGCGCGGGCACCATCCCGCTGCGCTCGACCCTCACCGGTGAGGTCGAGGACGGCACGGGTCTCGACGCGGAGTACTGGTTCGCCAACCTGCGCTCCACCGTCCAGTTCGCGACCGCCGTCGACGCCCTCGCCAGCGAGGGCCACACCCTGTTCATCGAGTGCTCGCCGCACCCGGTGCTCACCGGTGCGCTGCCCGACACCGTCCGCGCCACCGGCTCCCTCAAGCGCGACGACGGCGGCCTGACCAGGCTGCACCTGTCCCTCGGTGAGGCGGTCGTGCACGGCGCCACCCCGGACTGGGCGCGCGTCTTCCCCGCCGCCGCCCGGGTCGACCTGCCGACCTACGCCTTCCAGCACCAGCGCTTCTGGCTCACCTCCGGCCCGATCACCGGCGACGTGACCGCCGCGGGCCTGCGCCGCGCCGACCACCCCGTCCTGGCCGCCACGACCACCGTCGCCGACGGCGGGGCGCTGCTCACCGGCCGCTTCGCCCTCGCCGCGCAGCCGTGGCTGGCCGACCACGTGGTCACCGGGTCCATCGTGGTCCCCGGCGCCGCGCTGCTCGACCTGGCCCTGACCGCCGCCGAGCACACCGGTGCCGCGGGCATCGCGGAGCTGACCCTGCACGCGCCGCTGGTCGTCCCGGCGGACGGCGCGGTCGACGTGCAGGTGCGCGTGTCCGGTGGCGAGATCACCGTCCACTCCCGCCCCGCCGACGCCGCCGCCGACGCTGCCTGGACCCGCAACGCCTCCGGCACCGCGGGTGCGGGCGACCCCGCCGCCGGGCTCGCAGAGTGGCCGCCCGCAGGGGCCGACGACATCCCCGTCGACTACGCCGCCTTCGCCGCCGCCGGGCTGGACTACGGGCCCGCCTTCCAGGGCCTCGACCGGCTCTGGCGGCGCGGGGACGAGGTCTTCGCCGAGGTCAGCCTCCCCGAGGGCGTCAGCCCCGACGGCTTCGCCCTGCACCCCGCCCTCCTGGACGCCGCCCTGCAGGCGATCGGGGCGAGCGGACTGGCGGGCGCCTCCGACACCCCGCTGCTGCCGTTCTCCTTCACCGGCGCGGCGGTCTGCGCGACCGGCGCCGCGGCGCTGCGCGTGCGGATCGCCCGGTCCGGCGCGGGCTTCGCGCTACACCTGGCCGACACCGCGGGCGACCCGGTGGCCGCGATCGACGGCCTGGCCCTGCGCCCCCTCGCCGTCACCGCCGCCCCGGCCGCGGACGCGCACTTCGTCCTCACGTGGACCCCGGTGCAGCCCGGCAACCCCGTGGACGTCGACGTCCTCGACGCCATCGGGCTCACCGCCGCGCAGGTGCTTCCCGCGGTGCAGGAGCGCCTGGCCGTCGACACCACCACCCCGCTGGTCATCCGGACCCACCTCGCCGCCGGTCCCGACGCGACCGACACCGCGGGCGCGGGCGTCTGGGGCCTGGTGCGCACCGCGCAGGCCGAGCACCCCGGCCGGTTCGTCCTCGTCGACACCGACGACCCCGCGGGGGTCGCGGTGTGGGCGGCGCAACCGCAGGTCGTCGTGCGCGGCGGTGTCGGGACCGCGCCCCGCTTGGCCCGCCCCACCGCCGCCGAGCACACCGTCCCCTTCGGACCGCACAGCCGCGTGCTCATCACCGGCGGCACCGGCACCCTCGGCGGGCTCCTCGCCCGCCACCTCGCCGGTGCCCACGGCGTGCGGGAGTTCCTGCTGCTGAGCCGCCGCGGCCCGGACGCCCCCGGCGCTGCGGAGCTGCTGGCCGACCTCGGCCCCGGTGCCCGCGCCGTCGCCGTGGACGCCACCGACCGCGACGCGCTGCGCGACGTGCTCACCGAGCACCTCGTCACCGCGGTCGTCCACGCCGCCGGTGTCCTCGACGACGGCGTGCTCACCGCGCTGACCCCCGACCGGCTCGCCGCCCTGCGCGCCCCCAAGGCCGAGGCCGCCGAGGCGCTCGACGCGCTCGTCGGCGACGTCGAGGCGTTCGTGGTGTTCTCCTCCGCCGCAGGCGTGTTCGGCGGGGCGGGCCAGGGCGGGTACGCCGCCGCCAACGCCGAGGTCGACGCCCTCGTGGCGCGCAGGCGGGCCGCGGGCAAGCCCGCCGTCTCCCTGGCCTGGGGCCTGTGGGCCGAGGCCAGCGGCATGACCGGCCACCTCGACGACACCGCCAAGCGCCGCATCGGCCGGTCGTCGGCCGCCCTGGCCACCGACGAGGCGCTGGCCCTGTTCGACCGGGTGGTCGGCAGGCCCGAGCCCATCCACGTCCTCATGCGCCTGGACCTGACCCCGCGTGCCACGGGCGTCCCGGCCCTGCTGCGCTCCCTGGTCCGCACCCCGGCGCGGCGCGCGGCGAGCCCGCTGACCGCCGCCGCCGACCCGCGCGCCGCGCTCACCGACCTCGTCCGCGCCCAGGCCGCCGCCGTCCTCGGCCACGCGGGCGCCGCCG